>NZ_RBMB01000019.1:0-67306 GCF_003989485.1 Kocuria sp. HSID17590
CCCCGGTGGGCGCACCGGCGGTCGTACCGGCGGGTCGACGCCCGCTCGGCCGGACGTGGTGGTCATGGACCCGCCGCGGGCCGGTGCCGCCAAGGACGTGCTCGCCGCGGTGGACCACGCCGCCCCGCGGCGCATCGTCTACGTGGCGTGCGACCCCGCCGCGCTGGGTCGGGACCTCGGCAGGCTGCGCCGCCGGGGCTGGCGCGTGGACGGGGTCGAGGCCTTCGACCTCTATCCCAACACGCACCACGTGGAGGCCGTGGCGCTGCTGCGCCGCGACGGCTGAACTCCGCCCGCGGTGTGAACCCGCGTACATCCAGCATCCGCGGCACGCGCCGCGCTGGCGGTGTCGGCGGTGCCGCACGGGCTACACTGGCAGGGACCGTTCCTCGCGTGCGGTGCACCGTGGTGTGCCGTGGGCCTCGAACGAAACCAACGGTGGCGAGAGGAGTTCCACACCATGACTGTGGACAGCTTTGGAGCCAAGGGCGTACTGAACGTCAAGGGCACCGACTACGAAATTTTCCGACTGAACGCCGTGGAGGGAGCACAGAAGCTCCCCTACAGCCTGAAGGTCCTGCTCGAGAACCTGCTGCGCACCGAGGACGGTGCGAACGTCACGAGCAAGCACATCGAGGCGCTCGGCAACTGGGACCCCAACGCCCAGCCTGACACGGAGATCCAGTTCACCCCTGGTCGCGTGATCATGCAGGACTTCACCGGTGTGCCCTGCATCGTCGACCTCGCCACCATGCGCGAGGCCGTCGCGGACCTCGGCGGCGACGCCTCCCGCGTGAACCCGCTGGCACCTGCCGAGCTGGTCATCGACCACTCCGTGCAGATCGACGCGTTCGGCTCCGCAGATGCGATCGAGCGCAACATGGACATCGAGTACGAGCGCAACGGTGAGCGCTACCAGTTCCTTCGCTGGGGCCAGACCGCGTTCAACGACTTCAAGGTGGTGCCGCCCGGAATGGGCATCGTGCACCAGGTCAACATCGAGAACCTGGCGCGCGTGGTGATGACCCGTGAGGTGGACGGTACCGTGCGCGCGTACCCGGACACCTGCGTGGGCACCGACTCCCACACCACCATGGAGAACGGCATCGGTGTGCTCGGCTGGGGGGTGGGCGGCATCGAGGCCGAGGCGGCCATGCTGGGCCAGCCCATCTCCATGCTGATCCCGCGCGTGGTGGGCTTCAAGCTGACCGGCGAGATTCCCGCGGGGGCCACCGCCACAGACGTGGTGCTGACGATCACCGAGATGCTGCGCGAGCACGGTGTGGTGGGCAAGTTCGTGGAGTTCTACGGCGAGGGCGTCGCGGCCGTGCCGCTGGCCAACCGCGCCACGATCGGCAACATGTCCCCGGAGTTCGGCTCCACGGCCGCGATCTTCCCGATCGATCAGGTCACCCTTGACTACCTCGAGCTCACGGGCCGCTCCGAGGAGCAGATCGCCTTGATCGAGGCGTACACCAAGGAGCAGGGCATGTGGTACGACCCCGCCAAGGAGGTCAGCTACTCCGAGTACCTGGAGCTGGACCTCTCCACCGTGGTGCCCTCCATCTCCGGCCCGAAGCGCCCCCAGGACCGCATTGAGTTGACCCGCTCCAAGGAGCAGTTCCGCGAAGACCTCGTGAACTACGTGGTGCGGGACGAGAACGTGGAGGTGGACGCCAACGTGGTGGAGTCCTTCCCGGCCTCGGACGCCCCCTCGCACGACGCCTCGGAGGAGCAGGATCCGGAGCACGAGCCTCGTTCCACCACCGCCGAGCAGCTGCGCGAGCGCGTGGAGAACCCGGTGCCCGTGTCCATGCCGGACGGCCGCGAGTTCGAGCTGGACCACGGTGCCGTGTCGATCGCCTCGATCACCTCGTGCACCAACACCTCCAACCCCTCCGTGATGATGGCGGCGGCCGTGCTGGCGCGCAACGCCACGGAGAAGGGTCTGAAGGCCAAGCCGTGGGTCAAGACCTCGATCGCCCCCGGCTCCCGCGTGGTCACCGAGTACTACGAGAAGTCCGGTCTGGTTCCCGCTCTGGAGGAGCTGGGCTTCTACATCGTGGGCTACGGCTGCACCACGTGCATCGGCAACTCGGGTCCGCTCGAGTCCGAGATTTCCCAGGCCATCCAGGACAACGACCTCTCGGTCACGTCGGTGCTCTCCGGCAACCGCAACTTCGAGGGCCGCATCAACCCGGACGTGAAGATGAACTACCTGGCGTCCCCGCCGCTGGTCATCGCCTACGCCCTGGCCGGGACCATGGACTTCGACTTCGAGAAGGAGCCCCTGGGACAGGACGCGGATGGCAAGGACGTGTTCCTCAAGGACATCTGGCCGGACCCCACCGAGGTCCAGAAGATCATCGACGCCTCGATCGACACGGAGATGTTCGACCGCGAGTACAGCACGATCTTCGACGGCGACGAACGCTGGCGGAACCTCGACACCCCCACGGGTGACGTGTTCCAGTGGGATCCCGAGTCCACCTACGTGCGCAAGCCACCGTACTTCGAGGGCATGAGCATGGAGCCCACCCCGGTGAAGGACATCGAGGGTGCGCGCGTGCTGCTCAAGCTGGGCGACTCCGTGACCACGGACCACATCTCCCCGGCCGGTTCGTTCAAGAGCGACACCCCCGCGGGCCGCTACCTGATCGAGCACGGCGTGGCGCGCAAGGACTTCAACTCCTACGGCTCCCGCCGTGGCAACCACGAGGTCATGATCCGCGGCACGTTTGCGAACATCCGCATCAAGAACCAGCTCCTGGACGGCGTGGAGGGCGGCTTCACCCGCGACTTCACCCAGGACGGCGGCCCCCAGGCCGCAGTGTACGACGCCGCGATGAACTACCAGGAGGCCGGCGTGCCCCTGGTGGTGCTCGGCGGCAAGGAGTACGGTTCCGGCTCCTCGCGCGACTGGGCGGCAAAGGGCACCTCGCTGCTCGGCGTCCGCGCGGTGATCGCGCAGTCCTACGAGCGCATCCACCGCTCCAACCTGATCGGCATGGGCGTGCTGCCCCTGCAGTTCCCCGAGGGCGAGTCCGCCGACTCGCTGGGCCTGGACGGCACAGAAACCTTCTCGATCGAAGGGGTGACCGCCCTCAACGACGGCACCACCCCCAAGACCCTGAAGGTCACCGCCGCAAAGGAGGACGGCTCCACCGTGGAGTTCGACGCCGTGCTGCGCATCGACACCCCGGGTGAGGCCGACTACTACCGCAACGGCGGCATCCTGCAGTACGTGCTGCGTCAGATCGCCAAGTAGGCGCTGCCAGCACGAGAACGCCGCCGGCCGGTGACCTTCAGGTCACCGGCCGGCGGCGTCTGCCCGTTCACGCACCCGCGGGGCGGGCGAGTAGGATCGGACGGAGCATTTCGGGCCCATGGGTGAGCCCCGGCGGGCCGCTCGCCCGTTCTCCGGGCCCGAGCACCACGAGACACCCACGGAGAGCAGGCCATGACGCTTCTGGAGAGCATCGAGGGACCCGAGGACCTGAAGGGCCTGGACGCCGCGGCCATGGCGCAGCTGGCCGAGGAAATCCGGGCGTTCCTGATCACCCACGTCTCCGCGACGGGCGGGCACCTGGGACCCAACCTGGGCGTTGTCGAGCTCACCCTGGCCGTGCACCGGGTGTTCTCCTCCCCGAAGGACTCGATCGTCTTCGACACCGGGCACCAGTCCTACGTGCACAAGCTGCTCACGGGCCGCCAGGACTTTTCCACGCTGCGCCAGCAGGGCGGGCTGGCGGGCTATCCATCCCGGGTCGAGTCGCAGCACGACATCGTGGAGTCCTCCCACGCGTCGTCGTCCCTGTCCTGGGCGGACGGAATCTCCCGCGGGTACGCGCTCACGGGACAGCAGGACAGACACGCCGTGGCGGTAATCGGCGACGGTGCCCTGACCGGTGGCATGGCGTGGGAGGCGGTCAACAACATCGCCTCCGACCGCCACCGCAAGGTGGTGATCGTAGTCAACGACAACGGCCGCTCCTACGCCCCGACCGTGGGCGGTTTTGCGAACCACCTCAAGGAGCTGCAGGCCAGCGTGCAGCAGGGCGTGGACGCGATGCGAACGGACCGCCGCTACGAGCAGACCCTCGAGAAGGCCCGGCAGCTGCTCTCGGGGTCGGGGCACCTGGGCCAGGCCGTCTACCGCGGGCTGCACGGCATGAAGCAGGGCATCAAGGACGTAGTGGTCCAGCAGGGGATCTTCGAGGACCTCGGCATGAAGTACGTGGGTCCTGTGGACGGCCACGACCAGCAGGCCATGGAGCAGGCGTTGACCAACGCCCGCAACTACGGCGGCCCGGTGATCGTCCACGCCATCACGGAGAAGGGTCACGGCTACCTGCCCGCGCGCCTGGACGAGAACGACCAGTTCCACTCCGTGCCCATCATCGACCCCGCCACGGGCAAGCCCGAGGGCACGTCCACCGCCCGCACCTGGACACATGTCTTCCGGGACGAGATCGCGAGGATCGCGGACGAGCGCGAGGACGTCGTGGGCGTCACCGGTGCCATGCTCATTCCCATGGGCCTGCAGAAGATGCAGGCCGCGCACCCCGAGCGCGTGGTGGACGTGGGGATTGCTGAGCAGCACGCCCTGACGATGGCCGCGGGCATGGCCTTCAGCGGTCTGCACCCGGTGGTGGGCCTCTACGCCACGTTCCTCAACCGCGGCTTCGACCAGCTGCTCATGGACGTCGCGCTGCACCGCGCCGGCGTGACCGTGGTCCTGGACCGCGCGGGCGTCACGGGCCCGGACGGCCCCAGCCACCACGGCATGTGGGATCTCGCGCTGCTGCAGATCGTTCCCGGCCTGCACCTGGCCGCACCCCGGGACGAGGCCACGATGGTTGAGGAGCTGCGAGAGGCGGTGGCTGTCGACGATGCCCCCACTGTCGTGCGCTACCCGAAGGGCGCGGTGGGCCAGCCCCTGCCCGCCCTCGAACGCTTCGACGACGGCGTGGACGTCCTGGCGCGCAACGGGGAGGGCACCGGGGCGGACGGCCGCGACCGGGACGTGCTTCTGGTGGGTGTGGGCGCCATGTGCACCACGGCGCTGGAGGTCTCCGAGCGGCTCGCGGCGCACGGCGTGTCCTCCACGGTGCTCGATCCCCGCTGGGTGCTCCCCGTGGCCGAGTCCGTGGTGGACACCGCGGCGGCACACAGGATCGTGGTGGTCATCGAGGACGGTGTGCGCTCCGGGGGCATTGGTTCCCTGATCCGTCAGAAGATGCGCGCCCGCGGTGTCGACACGGCCCTGAACGAGGTGGGCCTGCCCACGGAGTTCCTCGATCACGCGAGCAGGGACCAGATCCTGCAGCGCACGGGCGTCACCGCCCAGCGGATTGCCCAGGACACTCTCGCGTCCGTGCTGGGCACCAAGGTGCCCTACGCCCGCCCCGTGGCCGACGACGCCGCTGCCGCACCCCGCGGCGCGGCCGCCGAGACGCGCCGCCAGGACTAGGTGCACCGGCCGGGGAGGTCGGTCAAGCGCGGGAAGGGCGGCTGATTGCCGCACGCGGTGTGGGGCCGGTGCCGGTTGAAGTAGTGCAACCATCCGTCGAGCTCGCCTCGAGGCTCGGCTTCGGCAACTTTGAGACGATGGCGTGGAGTCAGCGCGGCGTTCGCGTGTGGCAGCAGACCCCTCTGCTGGAAGTGCGAGTAGGCCATGGAAGACGTTCTCGGGGGCGTGGGACGACGCCTGCGCAGCGTCCGGTCCGCTCGCGGCGTGACTCTGGATCAGCTGTCACGAATGATGGGAATCTCCGTCTCGACCCTGTCCCGGTTGGAATCTGGCGGTCGCAAACCGACTCTGGAACTGCTGCTGCCGCTGGCTCGGACGTTCGGGCTGTCGCTCGACGACCTCGTCGGAGCGCCCCCGCTGGGGGACCCGCGGGTCCACCCCCGGCCGGTCCGCCGCAACGGAATGACGGTGATCCCGTTGACGCACATTCCCGGCCCCCAACAGGCACTCAAAATGATCATCCCCGCCGCGAAGGACACGCCGAAGCCGACGCGGCACGAGGGGCACGAATGGATGCACGTCTTGACTGGCGAACTGCGGCTGATCGTGGGTGACCACGACTCGGTTCTGCTGCCCGGCCAGGCGGCAGAGTTCGACAAGCGCACCGCTCACTGGTTTGGCAGCACCGGACGCGGACCGGTCGAGATCCTCAGCCTGTTGGGCCTTCAAGGGCAGCGCGTCCACGTCGCCTACCCCTCAGCGGGCGATGGCACGCCGTGATGCGCTGCCGGATCTGCTTGAGTGCCTCGCCCGAGAGCCACGGGCCGACCCCGTAGGCGCCGTGGGCCCGCAGACTGCCGAGCCACGCCTGCGACGGGCTGGGAGTCTTCGATGCCGCCACGCCGAAACCGAACGCCGGCTGCACCAGGAACCACGGGGCCGCCACCGTCGCCAGCCCCATTGAGACAGCCAGCACGAACCGCGGATCATCGAGCCATTCCGAGTCGGCGAACGCCAAGGCCAGCGCGAAGCCAGAACCCATTGCGTAGTGGGCACCCCAGCCCAGGGCCCTCTCACCTGGAACAGGTTCGGCGGTCATGATCGACTCATGTCGAAATCGACCAGCGGCCATGTGCCCGAGTCAGCGGCCCACCAAAGCGTAATCCAGCGAGCGAGTGCCACGAGTCCTCCGCAGCACCTCCGCCGTCAGGTCCATCACTGCCGTCGCGCCGACCCCCACGACAACACCCTGAACGACCCGACTCGCTGAACCCTTCATCTTGCACCCCTCCCGACCGACGATGAGCCTCCAGGGAACCAGGACACGTGTGGAACCAGCAAGTGAACTTGCCCCAACGGCAAATCACTCGACGTCTCTGGCCAGGAGAACGAGGGCACCACGTCAGGACAAGAACACCGGCCGGGACTCGAACGCCGCGCTAGGACGGGGGGCCCGCGAGGACTAAGGCACACCGCCAGGACTGGCGCGCACCGCCAGGGTTGACGCCCGGCACCAGGGCTGGCGTGCGGCGCTCAGCCGACGACCACCCGGCCGTTGCGGACCGACACCGGGTAGGACGTCAGCCCGGTGGTGGCCGGTCCGGCGGTGACGTCACCGCTGCTCATGTCGAACACGGAGCTGTGGCACGGGCACACGTAGGTGTCCCCGGAGGGGTTGACCTGGCACCCCTGGTGCGGGCACACGGGGGAGAAAGCCGTGAAGGTCCCCTTGCTGGGCTGGCCGACCACGGCCTGGACGCCGTCCTTGTCCACCTTCACACCCGTGCCGACCGGGATGTCCTCGGTGGCGGCCACGTCCGTGGGGGTGGCCGGAGCCGCGGGAGCGTCCGCGGCGTTCGAGCCGCCGCCGGATCCGGAACCGCACGCACTCAGGGCCGCGGCGCCCACGGCGGCGAGCCCCACCGCGCCGACCACGCGGCGTCGGGAGGCCACGGGAGGAGCCTCCTCCTCGAACTCCTGCTGGTCGCTGCTGTCGTGGTGGTGGTGGGATGCCGTCATGGTGGTGCTCCTCCTGGTGCGCGGACGCGTCCATCCTAGATCTGCACGGCCCGGTGGATTTGCAGCGGCGCGGGGGCCCTTGCGGGGGGAACTGTCAGTACCATGGTGATCAGGATCGGGCCGAGTCCCCTCGACCCGCGTGAACGGAAGGAACGCCCCATGATCAAGCGTCTTGCATTTGTGGCCGGTTTCGGGATCGGCTTCGTGGTCGGCTCCGCGTCCGGGCGGAAGAGCTACGAGTCCCTGCGCGAGAGCGCCCTGAACACCTGGAACGACCCGAAGGTCCAGTCCAAGGTCTCCGAGGGCACGGACTGGGTCAAGTCCGAGGTGCCCGTGGTGGGCGAGAAGCTCGCGGAGAGCGCCCAGAAGGCCGCCGAGACCGTGGGCGCGAAGGCCTCGGACGGTGCCGCCGCGGTCAAGGACAAGGCCCAGGAGGGTGCGGCCACCGTCAAGGACAAGGCCGCCCAGGGTTCTCAGACCGCGCAGCAGAAGGCGCAGGAGGTCAAGGACAAGGCGCAGGAGAAGTCCTCGAAGGACTCCGGCGCCGAGCTGCCCGAGCCCGCGACCACCGAGGACGAGGTGGACATGGAGCCGGCGCACCCCGCTCCGGATGCCAAGGACATGAAGAACTGACCCACCCACCGTGCCGTCCGCGGGCGGCACGGTGAAGGTTCCCGTGCGAGTTCCCGTGAGGGCTCTGGCGGGAGCACAGTGGCCGCGCACCCCTCGGGGTGCGCGGCCACTGCCGTGCCGGGTGCCGTGCCGGGTGCCGTGCCGGGTGCCGTGCCGGGTGCCGTGCCGGGTGCCGTGCCGGGTGCCGTGCCGGTGGTAGCCGTCACCGCGGGACCGGTGTCCGAGGAACCCAGCGTCGGCACTCCGGTTCCGTTCCCCGGTACGGCAGTACGGGCCCCGGTCCGGTCTCGATGACGCGGTACCGACCATGCGGCGCCGACGACGCCGTCGCGTCGGGCTGCGCGCAGCGGGGTCAGTCCTGCGCGTCCACCGACTTCTCGGAGCGCCGCTGTGAGCGCAGGGCCCGCCACTCGGCGCCGATCACGGGTGCCACGTGCCGGATCTGCCACTCGCGGGCGCCGAGCTCGCGCAGCCGCTCCGCCACGGCGTCGTCGGACGTGGAGCGCGGCGGCTGCCAGCAGAAGCGGCGCAGGTGCTCCGGCGTCAGCAGGTTCTCCGTGGGCAGCTCCAGCTCCTCCGCGAGGTGCGCGACGGCCGGCTTGACCACCGCGAGCCGCGCGGCGGCCTCCGGGCGCTTGGTCTCCCACGCCTTGACCGGCGGCAGGGTGTTGGAGGGGACGGTGGCGGGCACGGGCTCCTCGGCCAGCCGCGCCTCCTGGACGGCCGTGAGCCACCGGGTGGCCTCCCGCTCCGCCTGGCGCCCGTGGAAGCCGGGGGTCCCCAGCAGCTGGGGCACCGTGCGGGGCATGGCGTTGGCGGCGGCCACGAGCGCGGAGTCGGGCAGCAGCCGCGTGGGGGCGAGGTCCTTGTGGCGGGCCAGGTTCTCGCGGGCCTGCCACAGATTGCGCAGGGCGGTCAGCTTCCGCCGTCCGCGCACGTTGCCCATGCCGTGCGTGCGGCGCCACGGGTCCTGGCGCGGGGGTGGCGGGGGAGCGGTGCGGACGTGCTCGAACTCCTCAAGCGCCCAGTCCAGCTTCCCGGCCTGGGCCAGCCGCTCCTCGGTGGCCCAGCGCAGCTGCACCAGGACCTCCACGTCCAGGGCCGCGTAGTTCAGCCAGTCCACGGGCAGGGGCCGGCGCGACCAGTCCACCGCGGAGTGCTCCTTGGACAGCGTGAACCCGAGCAGCTCCTCGGTCATCGAGGCCAGGCCCACCTTCCGCAGCCCGAGCAGACGCCCGCCGAGCTCGGTGTCGAAGAGCCGGTCGGGTCGCATGTCCAGCTCGGCGAGGCACGGCATGTCCTGGGTGGCCGCGTGCAGCACCCACTCGACGCCGCGCAGCGACTCGTCCACGCTGGCGAGGGACCCCACGGCCTCGGGGTCGATGAGGATGGTGCCCGCGCCCTCCCGGCGCAGCTGCACGAGGAACGCGCGCTGGCCGTAGCGGAAGCCGGAGGCGCGCTCGGTGTCCACGGCCACGGGCCCGGTGGCCGCCGCGAGCTGCTCGGCGGCGCGGGCGAGGCCACGGGCGGTGTCCACGACGCGCGGCAGGCCCTCCGCGGGTCCGTTGAGGTGCACGGTCGCTGGGATGTCGAAGTCCTCGAACCCGGGCACGATGACGTCGGGCGGGCCCGGCTGGCGGGCGGGTGAGGGATCGTTGGCGTTGCTGCTGATGGGTGTTCCTCGAACGGCGGATCGGGGGACGCGGAGGTTCTCCGCGACCGGGTCGGATGGGGTGCGGGGCGGACCTACAGGTAGGCGACGCCCTCGTGGTGCGGCGGCAGCCCCGCGGCGGTGCACAGCACCTGGGCCCACGCGTTGAGGTGCGTGTGCGCCCAGTGCTGGGGTCCGCCGTGCGGCACGGGTGTCCAGGAGGCCCTGACCTCCACCTGGGCCACGTCCGCCTGGTCGGTCAGGCTGCCGTAGTGGCGTTCGACGGTGCGTGCGGCGGTGCCGCCCTCGGCGGTGAACCGTGCGCCGTGCTCTCCTAGGGTGTCCGTGAGCCAGGACCAGCTCACGTCCGGGAGCAGCTCGTCGCGGCCCATCTCCGCGTCCAGGCGGGAGCGGAACCAGCTCACGATCCGGAACGGTCCCTGCCACGGCTGGGGGCAGGACTCGTCGTAGAGCACCACGAACCGTCCCGAGGCCGGTGCCTCGCGGGCGGTGCGGGGTTCCTCCGGGTGGGTGAGGCGCCGGTGCAGGCCGTGGCCCACCTCGGCGGCGAAGGAGATGGCGTGGGGCGCGAGACCGCGCGGGGGAGCAATCCGGCTGAGCGCGACCTCCGGGCGGAAGCGGGCGCTCTCGAGGGCCTGCACGACCGCGCGGAACACGTCCGGAGTGCTGTTCAACTCGGTTACCGCTCCCACAACGTCACAGTAACCACAGCGTTACGAAACGCGGCGCCTTTGGCGTCGTGTCGCGCCCGCATGTCGGCCGCGCACCGGGCAGCTCCGCTCACGACGGCGTGCTCACACCGTCGCGTCCGAGCCTGCGGCTCCCTCGGCGGGAACCAGGCGCAGCGACACGGAGTTCATGCAGTACCGCAGGTCCGTGGGCGTGCCGTAGCCCTCGCCCTCGAAGACGTGGCCCAGGTGGGAGTCGCACGTGGCGCAGCGGACCTCCACGCGCTTCATGCCCATGGTGGTGTCCTCGATGTAGCGCACCCGGTCCTCGGCCAGCGGGGCGAAGAACGAGGGCCAGCCGCAGTGGGCGGCGAACTTGGTCTCGGAGCGGAACAGCTCCGCGCCGCACGCCCGGCACTCGTACACCCCCTCCGTGGTGGTATCCACGTACTCTCCGGTGTGAGGGCGTTCGGTGCCGGCCTGGCGCAGCACCTGGTACTCCAGGGGGTTGAGCACCTGACGCCACTGCGCGTCGGTGCGCGCGGCGGCGGCCTCGGGGCTCAGGGCCCGGTCCTCGCCTCGGCCGTCGGTGTCCTGCTGCTGGGTCCGGGGATCCACGGTGGTGCCTCCTGCTGCTCGGTCTCGGTTCTTCCCGTGGTGTCCAACGACGACGACGTCGCCGTTATGCCCGCGTGTCACAATGACGCCATGGCTTCCGAGACCTCCCCCCGCCCCGGCACGGACGCGCGCGCGTGGCGCCACGGCGCCCTGGTGGGTGCCGCCGCGAGCGTGGGCGCGGCGTCGGCCACCTTCGCGCTGTCCGGCGGCGTGGCCGCACTCGTCGCCCGCCACGTGGTGACCCCCTCCACCCGTCCCGGCAACGTCACGGTGCTCAAGCTCGAGAAGGACCCGAACTCGGGCCAGGACCTCGTGACCCTGCCGGCCACGCCGGACACCCGCGTCGCGGGGACCTACGCGCTGCGCTTCGACGAGGGCCGGGGCCTGGCCAGGATCGGCTTCGTCGTGCGCCAGACCGGCGGCACCGTGACCCGCCTGGTGGAGCGCGTGTACAGCGGCGAGCTCAGCGTGGGCGCGCGGGGCTGGTGGACCGGCACGGTCTACGCCCGTCCGTCGGACGCGGGTCTGCCGTACGAGGACGTGCAGATCCCCACCCCGCTGGGCGCGGCGCCGGCGTGGTTCGTGCCCGCGGAGGTGGACGACGCCGCCCGCGCCGGCACGTGGGCCGTGATGGTCCACGGCCGCGGGGCCCAGCGCGCGGAGTGCATCCGTGGCGCCCGGGTGGCCCGCCGGCTCGGGCTGCACAGCCTGCTGCTGTCCTACCGCAACGACGGCGAGGCGCCGGCCACCCCGGACCACCGCTACGGGCTCGGGTTCACCGAGTGGGAGGACGTCCAGGCGGGCATCCGCTACGCGCTGGAGCACGGGGCCATGGACGTCGTGCTGTTCGGCTGGTCCATGGGCGGGGCCATCGTGCTGCGCACCGCCGAGCTCACCGAGCACCGCGACCGGCTGCGCGCTCTGGTGCTCACCGGCCCGGTGGTGGACTGGTACGAGCTGCTGGCCCACCAGACGAAGGTGCACCGGGTGCCCCGGCGCGTGGGGCGGATGGCCGCGGATATGATCTCCCACCGGCTGGGCCCGCGCATCACCGGGCTGGCCGCACCCCTGGACCTGCACGCCCTCGACTGGCTCTCCCGCTGGGAGGACATCGCCACGCCCACCCTGATCCTGCACTCCACGGACGACGAGGTGGTGCCCGTGGCCGGGTCCGTGAAGCTTGCGGACAGGAGCTCGCTCGTGGACTTCGTGGGGTTCACCGGCGCGCGGCACACCAAGGAGTGGAACATCGACCGCAAGCGCTACGAGCGGGCCATCGAGAAGTGGCTGCCCCAGCATCTCGGTTCACAGCGCTCCGGCCCGCAGTACCCCGGCCCGCAGTAACCCCGGCGCCCAGCACTCTGGCACCCAGCGCCCCGGCCCGTAGCAACGGGGTTCGAAGGGGCGCAGTTCGACGTGGCTCGACTCACATCCCTGAACCGCCTACATCACTGATCCGCTCACATCGCTGAGCCGCCCCCGGCATGCGAAACGCGCGGTGCTCGGGACCGGAGTCCCGCGCACCGCGCGTGCCGTGTGGTCAGCGCCGCCCGGCTCAGACCGCCTGGCGGGCGGTGATCTGGCGCTTGATGCGCCCGAGCATCGCGGACATCCCGCGCATCCGCAGGGGGGACACGAGCCGGGTCAGCCCGAAGCGCTCCGGGAGGTCGTCCGGGACCTCGAGCACCTGGGCCGCGGGCAGCCCGTTGAGGCCCTCGTGCAGGATCGAGGCGAAGCCCCGGGTGGTGGGGGCCTCGGCCGGTGCCGAGAAGAACAGGCTGACCGGGGCGTCGTCGCCGTCGCCCACCTCGACCGCGAGGAACAGGGGCGACTGGCACTCCGTGACCTGTTCCAGCTCCTCGGGGTGCTCGCCCAGGCGGGCGGGCAGCTCCGGGAGGGAGCGGGAGAACTCGAGCAGCAGCTGCAGCTTGTCCGGCTCGGGGACCTCGTTGAACTCGCTCACGAGCTCCTGGAGCTGCTCCGGAAGGTCCTGCGCGCTCACCGGGCAGACCCCGGGGCTTCGCCGCGCTCCTCGCCCTGGGCCACGGGCACGCGCACGGCATTGCCCCACTCGGTCCAGGAACCGTCGTAGTTGCGGACGTTCTCGTAGCCCAGCAGGTGGGTGAGCACGAACCAGGTGTGGGAGGAGCGCTCGCCGATGCGGCAGTACGCGATCACGTCGTCACCCGGCTGCAGGCCGACCTCGTCGCGGTAGATGGCCTCGAGCTCCTCGCGGGACTTGAACGTGCCGTCCTCGGCGGCGGCGCGGGCCCAGGGGACGGAGGCCGCGGTGGGGATGTGCCCGCCGCGCAGCGTGCCCTCCTGGGGGTAGTCCGGCATGTGGGTGCGCTCGCCCGTGTACTCCTGGGGGGAGCGGACGTCGATCAGGGGAGTCGTGCCGAGCGCGGCCAGGACGTCCTCGCGGTAGGCGCGGATGGGGGCGTCGTCCCGCTCGACCACGGGGTACTCGGCAGGGGTGACCTCGGTGGCGTCCGTGGTCAGCTCGCGGCCCTCGGCGATCCACTTGTCGCGGCCACCGTCCATGAGGCGGACGTCCGGGTGGCCGAAGAGGGTGAAGACCCACAGGGCGTAGGCGGCCCACCAGTTGGACTTGTCCCCGTAGATCACCACGGTGTCGTCGCGGCCGATGCCCTTGCGGGACATCAGCTCGGCGAACTGCTCTCCGTCCACGTAGTCGCGCGTGTCCGGCTCGTTGAGGTCTGTGTGCCAGTCGATCTTCACGGCACCGGGGACGTGCCCGGTCTCGTACAGCAGGACGTCCTCGTCCGACTCGACGACGACGACGCCCGGGGCCCCGACGTTCTCGGCCACCCACTCGGTGGACACCAGCCGCTCGGGGTGCGCGTACTGCGCGAACACCTCGTTCTGCTCTGCTCTTACAGCCATTGAGACCTCTCCTTGTCCTGGTGCTGTCACGGTTGCGGCGCACGGCGGGCCGCGCGTCCTCTCTGCCTCCAGCGTAGTGGTGAGCCCGCGGGCCGTGCATACCGGGCGGTGACTGCCCCGTCACAGCCCGGGCCGTGTTCACCACGGGCTGACCGGTAGCATCGGGGGCAGAAGGGGGTGCGTGCCCGTGCTCCCGCCAGCCGTCTACGCACAGGACCAGCTGCCCGCAGGACCCCGAGCCCGGGGTGCGCGGGGGAGCAGGTCGGGAGGTCCCGGAACGTGAGCACTCAGATCGAACACCTGGTCGACCGCAACCCGCGGGTCTCGGCCGAAGAACTGCTCGACGGCTTCCGGCCCTCTGAGCGCTTCGGTGAAGTCTCCTTCGACACCTACCGCCCGGACCCCTCCCAGCCCACCCAGGCGGAGGCGGTGCAGAAGCTCAAGGCCTTCGCCGCGGGCGTCTCGGGGCGCGGCGGCCAGGGCGGCGGCGGGTTCTTCTCGAAGCTCTTCGGCGGGTCGAAGGCGGCGACGTCCGCACAGGGCATCTACCTGGACGGCGGGTTCGGCGTGGGCAAGACCCACCTGCTCGCGTCCCTGTGGCACGCGGTGCCCGGGCCCAAGGCGTTCGGCACGTTCGTGGAGTACACCAACCTCGTGGGTGCGCTGACGTTCCGCCGCACGGTGGACGCCCTGAAGGAGTACTCGCTCGTGTGCATCGACGAGTTCGAGCTGGACGACCCCGGGGACACCGTGCTGATGTCCCGGCTGATGCGCGAGCTCGCGGATGCCGGTGTGAAGCTCGCCGCGACGTCAAACACGCTGCCGGGATCGCTGGGGGAGGGGCGCTTCGCGGCGCAGGACTTCCAGCGCGAGATCCAGGTGCTCTCCTCGCAGTTCGAGGTGGTCCGGGTGGACGGCGAGGACTACCGCCACCGCGGGCTGCCCCAGGCGCCGTCGCCCCTGGCCGACGACGCCGCGCTCGACGCCGCGATCGAGGAGCACTTCCCGGGCAGGCGGGTGGCGCTGGACGACTTCGACGCGCTGGTGGACCAGCTCTCCCGCGTGCACCCCTCCCGCTACCGGGCGCTGATCCAGGACCTGGACGCCATCGCGTGGCGCGGGGTGCGCACGATCGACCAGCAGGCCGTGGCGCTGCGCTTCGTGGTGCTCGCCGACCGCCTCTACGACCGGGACCTGCCCATCCTCTCCACAGGCGTCCCGTTCGACCAGGTCTTCACCGAGGAGATGATGGCCGGCGGGTACCAGAAGAAGTACTACCGCGCCGTGTCCCGCCTCACCGCCCTGGCCCGCGAGGCGGACGAGGCCTGAGACCCCGGAACTGCCGGTGACCACGACGAACGGCGCCCCGCAGTGGACGGGGCGCCGTCGTGGTCTGTGGGGGGAACGACTACTCGTTGCCGCCCAGGCGGTCGCGCACGGCGTCCTGGCCCTGGTCGACCTGGCCCTCGAACTTGCCGCCGGTCTTGTCGTCGACGGCGTCTCCGGCCTTGTCGATGCCCTCGTTGACCTTGTCCTGGTGGTCTCCGGCCATGTCCTTGGCCTTGTCCGCGAGTCCTCCGAGATCAGGCATGATCTGATTCCTTTCGCTTGAGTCACCAGCCCGGTACCGGGTCGGCATGTGACTCATCCTGCACGGTGGGGGGGGCGCCACGAGGGAAGACGTGCGAGGGGCCGTTCGCCGTCAGAAAACAGCCCTGGCACCGTCGGCGGAAACGCAGCAGGGGCCCGCGCGCGGGTGGAGTACGCTGGGAGATCCCCTGGCACGGCCCCCGCCAACCCCTTGTGGTACGAGACTGCGGGGCGGTCTTCCCACGTGCGCACCGGGGCACAGTCAGCTACGAAGGAGTCTGCGCCGCCATGACCACCGAACAGGTCGAACTGCTCCGCCACCCGGCAGAGGCCATCAACTGGAATCGGGTTCAGGACGAGAAGGACACCGAGGTCTGGGACCGCCTGACCAGCAACTTCTGGCTCCCCGAGAAGGTGCCGCTGTCCAACGACGTCCAGTCCTGGAAGACCCTCACCGCCGAGGAGCAGGACCTGACCATGAAGGTGTTCACGGGCCTGACACTGCTGGACACCATCCAGGGCACCGTGGGCGCCGTCTCGCTCATCCCCGACGCCAAGACGCTGCACGAGGAGGCGGTGTACACCAACATCGCGTTCATGGAGTCGGTGCACGCAAAGTCCTACTCGTCCATCTTCTCCACGCTGTCCTCCATGAAGCAGATCGACGAGGCGTTCCGCTGGTCCCGTGAGAACGAGTACCTGCAGCGCAAGGCCGAGATCGTGCTGAGCTACTACAAGGGGGAGGACCCCCTGAAGAAGAAGGTTGCCTCCACGCTGCTGGAGTCGTTCCTCTTCTACTCGGGCTTCTACCTGCCCATGTACTTCTCCTCGCACGCCAAGCTGACGAACACCGCGGACCTGATCCGCCTGATCATCCGCGACGAGGCCGTGCACGGCTACTACATCGGCTACAAGTACCAGAAGGGCCTGCTGCAGGAGACCCCGGAGCGCCAGCAGGAGCTGAAGGACTACACGTACGACCTGCTGGACGAGCTCTACGACAACGAGGTCGCCTACGCGGAGGCGCTCTACGACTCCGTGGGCTGGACCGAGGACGTCAAGAAGTTCCTGCACTACAACGCCAACAAGGCGCTGAACAACCTGGGCTACGAGGCGCTGTTCCCGCGCGAGATGACGGACGTCTCCCCGGCGATCCTCTCCTCGCTGTCCCCGAACGCGGACGAGAACCACGACTTCTTCTCCGGCTCGGGCTCCTCCTACGTGATCGGCAAGGCCGTGAACACCGAGGACGAGGACTGGGACTTCTGAGCCGTCCCTGAGCCTCTGAGCTGACGCGCGGGCGCCACCGGGCCCGGGATCCGCACAACGCGCGGGTCCCGGGCCTGCCGCGTACCTGAGGTGGCGTGCGGTCCTGGGTGCGGCGCGTCGCCGACGTCGCGCCGCCGTCGCGGTCCGCGCGGCCACGCCACTCCAGACCGGGGGACAGGTGCATCCCCCGTCCCCCAATGTGCGACTGTAACCGCCACGCGCGCAGTCCTAGACTGGCAGCACAAGGGGAGGTTCCCCGTGAACTCGCAGCCGATCCGGGGGGATCGTGAGGTTCATGGGGGCACGATCGACAACCGGGGAGGCGGCGCGCGCCGCCACCGTGGAAGAGATCTTCACAGGGGGCTTGAAGGACATGACTCGTGCTGCAGCAACCGTGAAGGCGGCGGTGTCCGTCGCGGAACTCACGGCATTGAACAGGGTGATGGGCGGCACCGGATCCGTGGAGGCGTTCGAGCGCGAGCTCGTCACCCGCGTGTGCGTGGGCGCCCGCGCCTGGCTCGACGAGCTGGGGGGCCACGAGCTCACCCGGGACCAGCGCAGGCGCTGGAACGCGGCAGTGCGCCGCGTCAACCGTTTCGTCCCGCGCGGAGGCGTGACCATGACGTGTACGGTGCTCGCTTCGCTCAACCAGTCCCGTGACCTGCTCGATGACCCTCACCTGCTGAAGACCGCGCTCGTCGCCGCGGCGGCCCACGGTCCGGCGACCGCGGTTCCGCGCGTGGCGGCCCCGGCCCAGCAGCAGCCCGCCACCCAGGGAACCGGAGCACAGCGGTCCCGGGAGCAGTTGGCTCCGTCCGGCGTCTGAAGCGCTCGGCGTCGTCGCGCCCCGCCGCGTGCGGGAGCGTGTGCGGGATCTGAGTCGTGCGCGAGGTCCGGTGAGAACAACGGTGCGCCGTCCGCGGCGCGCACGGTTGAGCCGGTGCTGGGCGGCCGTGTGGGCGTCGGCGCCCTCGACTAGAGTTGGCGCCAGCATGAAACTCATACGTCAGCGCGAATCCCTGGGCGCGGAGCAGGACTACCGCCGCGCACTCGCCATCCTCGACGCCACCCGCGGGGGCGCCACCGAACCGGTGCTGCGCGTCTACCAGCCGCGCCCCACGGTGGCCTTCGGACGCCGCGACGAGCTCAACCCGGGCTTCGCGCGCGCCCGGCAGGCCGCCGTCGACGCCGCGTTCACCCCGCTCGTGCGCCGCGTGGGTGGACGCGCGGCCGCCTACCACGGGGGCTGCCTGGTGATCGACCACGTGGAGCCGGACCCGGACCCGAGGACCGGCATCCAGGACCGCTACCGGCTGTTCGGGGACATGGTCGTCGCGGCCCTCGAGGAGCTGGAGGTCCCCGCCCAGGTGGGGGAGATCCCGGGGGAGTACTGCGCGGGGGAGTACAGCGTGCACGCGCCGGGCACGGCCGAGGATCCCCGGCGTCCCGTCAAACTCGCCGGCACCGCCCAGCGCGTGGTGGCCGGGGCCTGGTACTTCTCCACGGTGCTCGTGGTCGAGGAGGCCGAACCGCTTCGCGGCGTGCTGGAGGACGTCTACGCGGCACTCGACGTGCCGTGGGAGCCGAGCACCGCCGGGTGCGTGGCTGATGTCCGCCCCGGAACCACCGTGGCCGAGGTCGAGGAGGCGCTGCTCGACGTCTACGGCCGCTACTCCGCCTACATGGGCTACGGGCCGGTCGTCGGGGGCGACGAACGGTGAGCACCCGCCAGGAGAGGAGCACACCGTGTGCGGCCGCTATGTGATTGCCAGGACCCCGGGCCAGCTGGCCCTGCCCTTCGACGCCCGGGTGGACGACTCGGTGGGCGACGCCGTGGGGCCCAACTGGAACGTGGCACCCACCCACACCGTGCCCGTCCTGCTGGAGCGCCTGTCCGAGGACGGGCAGCTGGTCACCGAGCTGCACGCGGCGAGGTGGGGTCTGGTCCCGTCGTGGGCCAAGGAGATCTCGATCGGCTCCAAGATGTTCAACGCCCGCTCCGAGACGGTCACCGAGAAGCCGTCGTTTCGCTCCGCCGTGGCCGCCCGCCGGTGCGCGATCCCCGCGGACGGGTACTACGAGTGGAAAGCCCCGGAGACGGGCAAGGGGCGCAAGCAGCCGTACTTCGTCCACCCGCAGGACGGGTCCGAGATCTGGTTCGCAGGGATCTACGAATGGTGGCGCATCCCGGAAGACGCCTCAGACGCGGTGCGCGAGGGACAGACACGGGCCGGGAAGAACGCCGGGAACGACGGCACCGCGGGACACTGGCTGCTCTCCTGCTCGATCCTCACGCGCGAGGCACCCTCCCCGGGGGACGAGAACCCCCACCTGGCGCAGCTCGGCGCCCTGCACAATCGCCTGCCGATGGGCATGACCACGGACTTCGCTCGCGAGTGGATCGCCCCGGAGAAGGACAAGGCGCTCGCCGCGGCGCTCGTGGAGCGGGCCGTTGCCGAGTCGCTGGAGGTCGCCGCCGAGTGGCGGATGCACCCCGTGACCACGGACGTGGGATCGGTCTCCTCGACGGGGCCCCGACTGGTGAAACCCCTCGAGACCCTGCTCTGACGCCAGGGCACCACTGCCCGGCGCGGCACCCCGTGACGGCTCCGGCGCCCGCCCCTACAGTGGGACGTGGTGGGAGAACCACCGGACACTCACGAGCACCGGGGGACGACGATGGTGGAACTGGGCAACACCCTGACCGAGGACGCACGCTGGTTGGTGGACTTCGTCCGCGGCACCGGCGGGGCGGTGGTCGCGAGCAACAGCGGCACGGGAGCCCCGGAGTCCGCCTACGTGCTCGTCGCGGCCACGGATGCCGGGAAGATCGTCTTCGGCACCAACGCGCAGTCCCGCAAGTTCACCAACATCACCTCGGATCCCCGCGTGTCTATGGTCCTGGTGCAGGACGGAGCCCACGAGGTGCAGCTCGAGGGCGAGGCGCGGGTCCTGGAGGGCTCGGACGCCGCCCCCGCCACCGAGGCGCTCGCCGCGCAGCACCCGGGGTCCACGGACACCCACGATCCGGAGAACCTGCGGGTCGTGGAGGTCACCGTGCGCTGGGCATCCCGCACGGACACCACGCAGCAGCCGCCGCTGGCCGCGGAGCTCGACCTGCGCTGACCGCGATCCGGGCCGGTCGTGGCCCGCGCAGGGCAGGGCACGCGCTGACAGCGACCGGCCTCGGGCTCAGCCTGCGCGGTACCCTACCCGCCCAGGACACGACGACGCCCGGGCCGCCGTCGTGGGCTACGACGTCGCGACCCGGGCGTGTGCCAGGGGTGCTGAGAGCTAGAACTCGTCCTGCTCGGGAGACCAGCGGTTGAAGTCCAGCGTGAGGTACAGGGCGAGCGCGGCGGCGTTGTCCTCCGGTATGCGCACGCAGACCTCCTCGTAGCCGCTCTCGTGCAGCGAGGCCATGACCTGGCGCACGAGCTGCTCCGCGTAGCCGCGGCGGCGGTGGGAGGAAGCAGTGAAGAGCTCGAAGAGGTAGGGGACCTCCGGGAGGGTGCGGTCCTTGCGCCGCTCCAGCACCACGGCGGCGGCCACGGGGGTGCCGTTCTCGTCCTCGATCAGCTGCGACTCCCGGCTCAGGAAGGGGCCGAAGTCCCCCTGGAACGCGCCGCGGATCATGCGCTCGGCGTCCTCGGCGGTGCCGGAGATCTTGGAACCGTAGGCCTCCAGGAACAGGCGGGCGAGCTCGGCGGTGTCCGCCTCCGTCACGGCGCGGCTCGTGGCCGTGACCTCGCGGGAGCTGGGCGCGGTACGGGCGATCAGCGTGATATTTCCAGTCATGACGGCCTTCCACGGGTCAGGGGTGAACACGGGTGCATCCGTCATTCAGAGTAGCGGAGAACCCCTGCAAGTCCACGCGGGGACTACCGTGGAGAGCAGGCCCACCGCGGCGACGAGAGACAGCGACGAGAGACGAGAACCATGAGCGAGAACACCGGAGCACCCTCGGCAGCCAGCACCAGCCCCGCAGGCGATTCCTCTCCCGAGGGGGAGACCGCCCGGATCTGCCGGGAACTGATCCGCTTCGACACCTCCAACTACGCGAGCGGGGAGGCCGAGGGCGAGCGGGCGGCCGCCGAGTACGTGGCCGGGCTGATCGAGGAGGTGGGCCTGGAGGCGCAGTATTTCGAGTCCGCCCCCGGCCGGGCAAACGTCTTCACCCGCATCGAGGGCTCGGACCCCTCGGCGGACGCCCTGATGGTCCACGGCCACCTGGACGTGGTGCCGGCCATGGCGCAGGAGTGGTCCGTGGACCCGTTCGCCGCGGAGGTCAAGGACGGGATGATCTGGGGCCGCGGCGCCGTGGACATGAAGGACATGGACGCCATGATGCTCTCGGTGCTGCGCCACATGCGCCGCACCGGAACGCGGCCGAAGCGTGACATCCTCTTCGGGTTCTTCGCGGACGAGGAGGCCGGGATGCGCTACGGCTCCAAGTACATGGTCCAGGAGCACCCGGAGGTCTTCGAGGGCGTCACGGACGCCCTGAGCGAGGTGGGCGGCTTCTCCGCGGACATCGGGGGCCGCCGGGCGTACCTGCTGCAGACCGCGGAGAAGGGCTTCATGTGGCTGCGGCTGATCGCCGAGGGCCAGGCGGGGCACGGCTCCGGGCTGCACGAGGACAACGCGATCACGAACCTCTCCCGCGCGATGGCGAACATCGGCGAGTACACGTGGCCCGTGGAGCTGACCAAGACCACGCGCGCGTTCCTGGACGAGGTCACCGAGCTCACCGGCGTGGAGTTCGACCCCGAGAACCCCCAGCGGCTGCTGAAGGAGCTCGGGGCGGTCTCGCGGTTCGTGGGGGCCACCCTGCAGAACACGTCCAACCCCACCCGGCTGGACGGCGGCTACAAGACGAACGTGATCCCCGGTTCCGCGCAGGGGTCCCTGGACGTGCGGTTCCTGCCCGAGCAGGAGGAGTTCGTGCGCGCCAAGCTGCAGGAGCTCGCCGGGGAGAAGGTGCGTTTCGAGACCGAGTTCGAGGACATCGCCCTGGAGGTCCCGTTCTCCGGCACGGTCGTGGACGCCATGGTGGACGCGCTCACCGCTGAGGACCCGGAGGCCGTGGTGCTTCCCTACATGCTCGGGGCCGGCACGGACAACAAGTCCCTGTCCCGCCTGGGCATCTCGGGCTACGGCTTCGTCCCCCTGCAGCTGCCCTCGGAGCTGGACTTCACGGGCATGTTCCACGGCGTGGACGAGCGGGTCCCCGTGTCCTCGCTGGAGTTCGGTTCCCGCGTGCTCGACCGGCTGCTGCGCAACTACTGAGCTGCTCCGCAACTACTGAGCCGCGCGGCGTCGTCGTGCCCACACTGTCCGAGCACCCTGTCCCGGACGCACCCCACGGAAGGAACCCGACATGAATGCCGTCACCGAGCTGCTGCCGGACGAGCTGCTCGAGCAGATCCGGGGCCGGGCGGCCACGGTGGACCGCGAGAACCGGTTCTTCGACGAGGACTTCGAGGCCCTACGCGAGGTCGGCTACCTGCGGATGCTCGTGCCCACGGAGTTCGGCGGCCTGGGCTTCACCCTGGAGCAGGCCGTGGCGGCCCAGCGCCGGCTCGCCACCGCGGCGCCCGCCACGGCTCTGGGCATCAACATGCACCACGTCATCGTGGGGATCGGACACACCCTGCACCTGCGCGGGGACGAGCGCGCCCGGCGGATCTTCGAGGACGCGGTGGCCGGGGAGGTCTTCGCGTTCGGCATCTCTGAGGCCGGCAACGACTCCGTGCTCTTCGACGCCACCACCCGCGCGCACGACGCCCCCGAGGGCTGGCGGCTCTACGGCACCAAGATCTTCACGTCCCTGTCCCCGCGGTGGACGCGCCTCCTGGTCCACGCGCGCACGGAGGGGGACGACGACGCCGCGCAGCTCGTCGTCGGCTTCCTCACCCGGGCGGAGCACACCACCGCGGTGCCCGGCGTGGAGGTCCGTCAGGACTGGGACGCCCTGGGCATGCGGGGCTCGCAGTCCTGCACCACCGTGCTGGATGGTGCCCTGCTACGGCGGGAGGACCTGCTGACCACCACGCCGGTGGGCCCCAACCCGGACCCGGTGGTGTGGGGGATCTTCGGGTGCTTCGAGCTGCTGCTGGCGGCCGTCTACACGGGCATTGCGGACCGGGCCATCCAGGTGGCGGTCGAGATCACCACCGCCCGCCGCTCGCTCGCCAAGGGCGCCCCGTACTCGGACGATCCGGACATCCGCCGCCACATCGCCCGGGCCGGGGTGCTGCGGGACGGCGTGGAGCTGCAGCTGCGGCAGCTCGCCGCGGACGTGGACGCCCTGGGCTCCGAGCGGGACCCCGGACACGGACCGCGCTGGTTCATCCTCTTCTCCGGCGTCAAGCACCGTGCCACCGAGTCCGCCCGGGAGGTCGTGGACCTCGCCCTGCGCGCCTCCGGAGGATCCCAGTACCGCAGCGGCTCGGAGCTGGAGCGCCTCTACCGGGACGTGCTCGCGGGGCTGTACCACCCCTCGGACCCGGAGTCGGTGCTCTCCGCCACGGCGACCTCCCTGCTCGGGCCCGTCTCCGGCTGAGCCCCCGCGTCAGAGCGTGCGGTCCACCCGCATGATGCGCCGGCGCAGCACGTAGCGCCGGGCACCCCCGTAGAGCACCGCGGAGCGCATGAGCTCCCACTTGCCGTACTCCGCGTGCTCCTTGACGCGGGTGCGGGCCTCGGCAATCTTCTCGCGGGGCGCCACGGTCAGCGAGAGGTACTCGTAGCGCTCGTCGCGTCCGGTCATGGTGGGGTGGCCGGACACCGAACTGTGCTTCAGACGTTGTTCTTTCATCGCTACCCATTCTGCTCCGATACCGGCTAACGTCTACACCATGAGCACCGATCCCCGCGCCGCCCTGCAAGCTCTCGTCAACGCCCTCGAAGAACACCTCGCCGCCGCGGCCAACCGCCGCTCGGACGACGACCCCTCGGTGGACGGGGCCTACCTGGCCATCGCGAACTCGTTCGAGGCCTACGAGGAGGCGCTCTACGACGCCTACGACGAGGTCACCCCCCTCACCGTCTTCGCGGACGACGACGACTCGGACGACGACTACGACGACGAGGACGACGAGGAGGACGACGAGGAGGACGACCTCCTCGAGGACAACGAGATGCTGGACGAGGACCTCGTGGACGAGGACGACTACGACGAGGACGACGACTCCTCCGCAGACTCCTCCAACGGGTCGCGCGAGCGCCGCTGACGCGCCCGGCACACCGGATCGACGAGGGCCCCCACCGCTGGTGGGGGCCCTCGTGCGTTTCCCCGTGCAGCCGCCCCGGTTTTCCGCCGACGACGCCGCGGCCACGCTCCCGCCTGTGGCCCCCGCCGCCTGTGGCCCCGCCTGTGATCCCCACCTGTGACCTCGGCGGGGATCCAGCGTGCGGATCCGGCGCGCGGTGGGTGCCCAGAGTGCTCTCAGGCCGGGGGGCGGGGGAGGCCCGGAGGGGGTGCCGTACAGTTGTCGCGTGAACTGGATCGAAGCGATAATCCTGGGCCTGGTGCAGGGCCTGACAGAATTCCTCCCCGTCTCCTCCTCCGCGCACCTGCGGATCGTGGGCGAGTTCCTGCCGAACGGCGCGGACCCCGGCGCGACCTTCACCGCGATCACCCAGCTGGGCACGGAGACCGCCGTGATCATCTTCTTCTGGCGGGACATCGTGCGCATCATCAAGCAGTGGGCGCTGTCGCTGACCGGCAGGGTGGACCGCAGCGATCCGGACGCCCGCATGGGGTGGTTCATCATCCTGGGCTCGCTGCCCATCGCGGTGCTCGGGCTGCTGCTGCAGGACTACATCGAGACGCAGTTCCGCTCGCTGTGGATCACGGCCACGATGCTCGTGGTCTTCGGTCTCTTCCTGGCCGTCGCGGACCGGGTGGGCAAGCAGGAGCGCCACCTGGAGGACCTGAACCTCAAGCACGCCGTGGGCTACGGCTTCGCGCAGGCGCTCGCCCTGATCCCGGGGGTCTCCCGCTCCGGCGGCACCATCACCGCCGGTCTGTTGATGGGCTACACGCGTGCCGCAGCCGCGCGCTACGCGTTCCTGCTGGCGATCCCCGCGGTGTTCTCCTCCGGGCTGTACCAGCTCTACAAGGCGGTCAGCGGTGAGGAGGCCGGTGGGGTCTACACCATGGGCCAGACGGCCGTGGCCACCGTGATCGCGTTCGTGGTGGGCTACCTGATCATCGGCTGGTTCATGCACTACATCTCCGAGCGCAGCTACAACCTGTTCGTGTGGTACCGCGTGCTGCTGGGTGCGGTGGTGTTCGTGCTGCTCGGCACGGGCCTGATCAGCGCCTGATCCTCACCCGGGCACCCGCCGCTGCGACCGGGCCCCGCCGAGTGGCTCCCCGTGTCCTGGGGAATAGCGCACCGGCGGGGCCCGTTGCGCTCGTGAGTACCGTCAGCTCCTCCTACCGAAGGTGAACATGAAGTCTTGGCCCAGCCGACCGGTCCCGGAACTGCCCGGGGCGTCCTCCGTCCCGCGGGTGCACGACACCAGCACCGGGCGCCCGGAGGCGATGGCGCCGCTGGGGGACCGTGCGGGGCTCTACGTGTGCGGGATCACCCCGTACGACGCAACCCACATGGGCCACGCCGCCACGTACGTCGCCTTCGACCTGCTCAACCGCGCCTGGCGAGACGCCGGGTACCCGGTGGACTACGTGCAGAACGTCACGGACGTGGACGACCCCCTGCTGGAGCGCGCGAACGCCACGGGCGTGGACTGGCGCGAGCTGGCCGAGTCCCAGACGCAGCTGTTCCGCACGGACATGGAAGCACTGAACGTCCTCGCGCCGGAGCACTACGTGGGTGCCACCGAGGCCGTGGAGTGGATCGTGCCCGCCGTCGAGCGGCTCGTGGAGCGCGGCCTGGCCTACCGGGTGCCCGCGGGCACCGGCCAGGACGGGGAGCCGGCTCCCGCCGGGGACGTCTACTTCGACGTCGACGCCGCCGGGCAGCTGCGCGAGGACGACCCGGACGCATGGGTGGTGGGCAGCACGTGCCGCATGGACCGCGAGCAGATGATGCCCCTGTTCGCCGACCACGGCGGGGACCCGGACCGCACGGGCAAGCGCGATGCCCTGGACCCGCTGCTCTGGCGCGTGGAGCGCCCGGGGGAGCCCTCCTGGGACGGCGGGTCGCTGGACCGCGGCCGCCCGGGGTGGCACATCGAGTGCAGCGTGATCGCCCTGAAGTACCTGCCCACGCCGTTCACGGTGCAGGGCGGCGGCTCGGACCTCGCGTTCCCGCACCACGACATGGGCGCGGGCCACGCCTACGCGCTGTCCAGCGAGCCGATGGCGCAGCACTACGTGCACACCGCCATGGTGGGGCTGGACGGCGAGAAGATGTCCAAGTCCAAGGGCAACCTGGTGCTCGTCTCGACCCTGCGGCAGCAGGGCGTGGACCCTGCCGCCATCCGCGTGGCGATCCTCTCGAACCACTACCGCACGGACTGGTTCTGGACGGACGAGCTGCTGGAGGACTCGCAGCGCCGCCTGGCCCGCTGGCGGGAGGCCGCCGCCAAGCCGGAGACCGCCGGTGCCCAGGCGCTGCTGGAGGCCGTGCGCGCGGCACTGGCCGAGGACCTCAATGCTCCGGCCGCACTGCTCGCCGTGGACGCGTGGGCCGCCCGGAACCTGGGCGGCGCTGCCGCGCGTGGCTCCGAGGCCTCCGCCGAGGACGCACAGCTGGCGCGGAACACGCTCGAGGCGCTGCTCGGCGTCGTCCTCTGAGGACCCGGTAGGAGGAGGGCCCACGGACACCCCGCGCGGGGTGTCCGTGGGCCCTCTTCCGTGCCAGGGGTGGACGGTGCCCCGTGAGGGGCGGGTGACCGGTTGGCGGGCTCAGTCGCGGTCGTCGCGGCGGCGCAGGTAGCGCTCGAACTCGCGGGCGATCGCGTCCCCGGTGGCCTCCGGGAGGTCCACGGTGTCCTTGGCCTCTTCGAGCTGCCGCACGTAGTCGGCGACCTCCGGGTCCTCGGAGGCGAGCTCGTCCACGCCGCGCTCCCACGCCTCGGCGTCCTCGGCCACCGGCTCCAGGGGCAGGGACATGCCCAGCAGGTCCTCCAGCTGGCGCAGCAGCGCGAGCTGGGCCTTCGGGGAGGGCGAGTGCGCCACGTAGTGCGGCACGGCGGCCCACATGCTCAGCGTGGGGAAGCCCGCGAGGGCGGCCATGTGGGAGAGCACGCCCACGATGCCCGTGGGGCCCTCGTACTGGGGCGCCTCGATCTCGAGCTCCTCCCGCAGCTCCTCGGTGTCCGAGGTGAGCGTCACGGGGATGGGGCGCGTGTGGGGGACGTCCGCCAGCAGGGAGCCCAGCATGATCACGAAGTCCACGTCCAGCGCGGTGGCCTGCTCGATGAGCTCCGCCGTGAAGGTCCGCCACCGGTAGGACGGCTCGTAGCCGTGCAGCAGCACCACGTCGAGGTTGGTGCCCGCCACGCTGGCCTTCGTCAGCCGGGTGCTGGGCCAGTGCAGCTTCTGCTCCCCGGTCAGCGAACGCCGGATGACGGGCCGGGAGTACTGGTAGTCGTAGTAGTCGTCGGACTCGACCTCGAAGACCTCCCTGGCTCCGAGGTGGTCGCGGATCAGCTTGAGGGAGTCGGTTGCGGCGTCCCCGGCGTCGTTCCACCCCTCGAACGCGGCGATGAGGACCGTGACGGTCTCCTGCTCCTGGCCGTCACGCACCACCCCGAAGGGACCGGTGCCGGGCTGCTCCGCATTGCTGTCCGTTGTGCTCACCGCTCCACTGTACGGCGCGCGTCCCGGCGGTTCCACGACGGCCACCCAGCCCGGTGCCGGGCGGCCCACCTACCATGTGCACCATGGCCGATCCCCGCTTCCCCGCCCCCGACGACGCCGCCCCCTCACCCGTGGGGCCCCCGCGCCGCTCCCGCGGGGTCCGGCTGGGCCGGGTGCTCGGCGTGGAGGTGCGCCTGGACCGCTCGTGGTTCCTGATCGCGGCCCTGACCGTGGTGATGTACGGCCCGGTGCTCTGGCGGGTGTACCCGGGCCTCGGATGGCTGAACCTCGTGGTGGCATTCGGCTTCGCCGTGGGCCTCGCGGTGAGCGTGCTCGTGCACGAGCTCGCGCACGCGGCCGCCGGGCGACGCGCCGGGTGGCCCGTGGACCGGATCGTGCTCACCCTGATGGGCGGGCACACCTCGTTCGGCACCGTGCGCACCCGGCCACTGCCCACCGCTCTCGTCTCCCTCGCCGGGCCGCTGGCCAACGTGGCGCTCGCGGTCCTCGGCCAGGTGCTGCTCGGCGCCGCCCCGGCCGGTGCCGCCGGGCCCTGGTGGGCACTGGCGCAGCTGCTCGTGATCGCGAACTGGGTGCTCGGACTGTTCAACCTGCTCCCGGGCCTGCCCCTGGACGGCGGCCGGGTGGTCGAGGCCGTGGTGTGGGCGGTGACCGGCACCGAGTGGCGGGGCACGGCGGTGTCCGCGTGGTGCGGGCGGGGGATCGCCGCGCTGCTGGTGCTGTGGCTCGTGTGGACCCAGCAGTGGCGCCAGCCCGCCGTGCTCGTGGTCTCGCTGCTCGTCGTCGCGTTCATCGTCGCGGGGGCCGGCCAGGCCCTGCGGCAGGCGCGGCTGCTGGGCCGGCTCGACGCCGTGCGGGCCGAGGAGATCGCCCGCCCCGCCATGGAGTTCACGCCCACCACCCCGCTCTCGCTCGTGGACGCCACCGTCACCGCGGCCACCGGGGACGACTACCGCGGCTGGACGCCGGACGTGGTCGCCCGGGACACGACCCGGGGCGCCCTCGGCGTGCTCGACCCCGCGCTCGCGGCCCGCGTGCCGCTGCCGGAGCGTTCCCGCGTGGCGCTGGGGGACGTGTGCCTGTGGTACCCGGCGGACGCCGTCGCCGCACCGCGGACCCCCGGTGGCGAGCTGGTGCGGCAGCTGGAGGCCGGGCGGCTGCGGTGGCTGTGGGTGGCCGACGACGCCGCCCCGGTCACGGGGGTCGTGCACCACGAGGACCTCGTGCGCCACGCGCTGCACCGCTGACCCCCGCGGACGGGGTCTCGAGAGGTGGGGTCTCGGCGGTGCCCCCTCTGCACCGCCACCTCTCGACATGCTCCGGCCCGCGACGTGGTGACGGTCGGCTGCGCCCGTGCGCGGGCGGCGTCGTCCCCGGTGGTCGCGGTGTGGGTACGGTGGGAGAATGAGAAGCGGCCCCGGCACGGCAGTGCGGCGGGCCGAAGACGGGCGGCACCCGCCGTCGTCGTCGAGCAGGTGTGAAAGTGAGCAGATGACCCAGCAGCAGCCCCGAGACATCCCCGCGACCCCCGCCCCGGTGCGCGGCGCCGCCAACCGGCGCGGTCCGTTCCGCTCCGGCGAGCGCGTCCAGCTCACGGACGAGAGCGGGAAGATGACCACCATCACCCTGGTGGACGGAGGGGAGCACCACACCCACCGCGGGGTCCTCGGCCACGACCTGCTGATCGGGCGGCCGGAGGGCACGGTGGTGAGCAACACCTCGGGCATCCAGTACCAGGCGCTGCGTCCCCTGCTCAAGGACTTCGTGCTGTCCATGCCGCGCGGCGCGGCCGTGGTCTACCCGAAGGACGCCGGGCAGATCGTGGCCATGGCGGACATCTTCCCCGGTGCGCGCGTGGTCGAGGCCGGCGTGGGCTCCGGTGCCCTTACCATCTCGCTGCTGCGCGCGGTGGGGGACGAGGGCCACGTGCGCTCGTTCGAGCGCCGCGAGGAGTTCGCCGAGATTGCCCGCGGGAACATCGAGACCATGTTCGGCGGCCCGCACCCCGCGTGGCACCTGAGCATGGGCGACCTCGCCGAGGAGCTCGGGGAGAACGAGGAGCCGGGCTCCGTGGACCGCGTGGTCCTGGACATGCTCGCACCGTGGGAGTGCCTGGACGCCGTGGCCACCGCGCTGGCCCCCGGTGGTGTGGTGATCTGCTACGTGGCCACCGTGCCGCAGCTCTCGCGCGTGGCCGAGGCCATGCGCGCGGACGGGCGCTTCACCGAGCCCGAGGCCTCCGAGACCATGGTCCGCGGCTGGCACGTGGAGGGGCTCGCGGTGCGCCCGGACCATCGCATGGTCGCCCACACCGGCTTCCTCATCCAGTCCCGTCGCTTGGCGGACGGCTCGCCCCGGCTCGCGCCCAAGCGGCGCGCGTCCAAGAGCGAGTACACCGAAGAGGACCTGCAGGCCTGGACCCCGGTGGCCCTGGGCGAGCGGGTGGTCTCCGACAAGAAGCTCCGCCGTGCCGGGCGCGACGCCACCTCCCTGGCCCAGCACGCGGCCCGCGCGGACCGCGAGATCTCCGAGGGCCGGGCGGTCTCGGAAGGGCACCCCGCGGTGACCGCCGGCGACGACGCCACGTCGGGCACGGCGTCGTCGTCCCCCGACACCCCGAGCACACAGGACACCCCGAACGCTCCGGACACCCAGGGCGCCTCCGCGGCGCACCCGACCGTGGCCGGTGAGCCGCTGGACGAGGAGCGTCATGACTGAGACACCGCACCCGCAGCAGCGGCCCCAGCGCTCGCCGGAGGAGATCGTGCAGCGGCAGATGGCCATGCTGCGGGACCAGAAGCGCAACCTCGACAAGCAGCTCAGCGCCCTGGGCTCGCAGAACGAGAAGCTGGTGCGGCTGCTCAACGCGTCCCGCCAGGAGATCGTGACGCTGAAGAAGACCCTGGCGGCCGAGGCCGAGCCGCCCGCCACGTTCGCCACGATCCTGCAGGTCAACCACGGCAGGCAGCCGGTGGGCGAGGCCACCGGGGACGGCCCCGTGGTCACCGGACCCACCGTGGACGTGCTCGCCGCCGGACGCCGGATGCGCGTGGCACTGAGCCCCCTCGTGTCCCTGGGCGCGTGCGAACCCGGCCTCGGGGTGCTGCTCAACGAGAACTACGTGGTGGTCGCCCTGCTCGACTACGAGCGCACCGGGGAGGTCGCCACCGTCAAGGAAGTGGTGGACCACGACCGCGTCCTCACCGTGGGCCGCTCCGACGAGGAGCGCGTGCTGCTGCTCTCCGGCAGGCTGCGCCGCGAGCGCCCCAAACCGGGCGACGCCGTCACCGTGGACCACCGCACCGGCTTCGCCCTGGAGCCCGTGGCCCGCACGGACGTCGAGCAGCTCGTGCTGGAGGAGGTCCCGGACGTCAGCTACTCGGACGTCGGCGGACTCGGCCCCCAGATCGAGGCCATCCGCGACGCCGTGGAGCTGCCCCACATCCACCCCGAGATCTTCCGCGAGCACGGCCTGCACCCGCCCAAGGGCATCCTGCTCTACGGGCCCCCGGGCAACGGCAAGACACTGATCGCCAAGGCCGTGGCCCGCTCCCTCGCCGAGCGCAGCGCCGCGAAGGCCGGGCGCTCGCGGGCCGAGGGGTACTTCCTGAACATCAAGGGCCCCGAGCTGCTGGACAAGTACGTGGGGGAGACGGAGCGGCAGATCCGCTCGATCTTCGCCAACGCGCGCGAGCAGGCGGCCCGCGGGGTGCCCGTGGTCGTGTTCTTCGACGAGATGGACTCGCTGTTCCGGGTCCGCGGCTCGGGGCTCTCCTCGGACGTGGAGACCACGATCGTGCCGCAGCTGCTCACGGAGATCGACGGCGTGGAGAAGCTCGACAACGTCATGGTCGTGGGTGCCACCAACCGTGAGGACATGATCGACCCCGCCGTGCTGCGCCCCGGACGCCTGGACGTGAAGATCCGCATCGACCGCCCGGACCGCGAGGGGGCGCGCGAGATCTTCTCGCTCTACGTCACCGAGGACCTGCCGCTGCGGGAGGACGACGTCGCCCGCGCCGGTTCCCGCGCGGCCGCCGCCGAGGAGCTGGTCCGGGCCGCCGTGGAGCGCATGTACGCACGGGAGCCGGACACCGAGTTCCTCACGATCACCCACAAGGACGGTTCGCGGGAGACGCTGTACTTCGCGGACTACGCGTCCGGCGCGGTGATCCGCAACGTGGTGGACCGCGCCAAGAAGCAGGCGATCAAGACCCTGCTGACCACCGGGCGGCGCGGCCTCACCGCCGAGCACCTGGTGCGTGCCGTGGACGAGGAGTTCCACGAGCAGCAGGACCTGCCGAACACGGGGGACGCCGAGGACTGGGCGCGGCTCACGGGACGCCGCGCGGACACGTTCCAGGACGTGCGGATCGTGCGGCACACCCCGGCGCAGGGGGAGGCCACGGAGCAGGACGCTCTTGCCTCCGGTTCGTTCACCGCTTCCCCGTCGGCCTCCTCGGGCGTCTCGGACGCCGGTGCGACCACCGGTTCGGGCGCCCGCTCGGATGCCGGTTCCAGCACCGAGTCCGACCGTCTGCGGGGTGGTGCACGGTGACGGTGCGCAGGATCATGGGCAGCGAGACGGAGTTCGGGGTGCTGGCCCAGGGCGAGCCGGGGGCCAACGCCACGGTGCTCTCCACCCGCGTGGTGACCGGCTACGCCGCGTGGGTCGCACGCCAGCACCGCACGGCCGCCACTCAGCGGAATGCGGAGACAACCCGGCCGGGTGCTGCCGCCGACCAGCAGGACGCCGGGGCGCAGGACGCCCCTCTGGGCACCGCGTGGGACTACGGCTCGGAGGCCCCGCTCACGGACGCCCGCGGCTTCACGGTGGACCGGGAGGCGGCGCACCCGTCGCAGCTCACGGACACCGCCCCGGAGCTCACGGCGGAGGAGATCGCCGCGGAGGCCATCCAGGAGTCCGCGCTGTACGCGGAGGACATGGACTGGCGCCGGGTGGTCATGAACACCGTGGTCCCCAACGGCGCGCGGGTCTACGTGGACCACTCCCACCCGGAGTACTCGTCCCCGGAGGTCACGAACCCGCTCGACGCCCTCACGTGGGATGCCGCCGGTGACGTGGTGGCGCATCGGGCCGTGGAGCTCCTCGCGCAGGGCGCGGGGCAGGGTGCCGCGGTGAACCTCTACAAGAACAACACGGACAACAAGTCCGTCTCCTACGGGGCGCACGAGAACTACACGGTGGCCCGGGACGTCCCGTTCGAGCGAATCACCGCGGCGCTGCTGCCGTTCTTCGCGTCCCGTCAGGTGGTCTGCGGGGCAGGACGCGTGGGGCTCGGCGTGGACGGCTCCCAACCGGGGTTCCAGCTGAGCCAGCGCGCGGACTTCTTTGAGCGCACGGTGGGGCTGGAGACCACGATCCACCGGCCGATGGTCAACACGCGGGACGAGCCCCACGCGGACGACACCCGCTACCGGCGGCTGCATGTGATCATCGGGGACGCCAACCTCTCCCACACGGCCACCCTGCTGAAGTTCGGCACCACCTCGCTCGTGCTGAACCTCGTGGAGCACGACCGTGTCCCGGAGCTGGACCTCGTGGACCCCGTGGCGGCCCTGCAGAGCATCAGCCACGACCCGTCCCTCCGCACCACCGTCGCCCTGCGGGACGGTCGCCAACTCACGGGTGTGCAGCTGCAGCGCGAGTACCACCGGGCCGCCCTGGACCTGGAGACCGAGCTCGCCCCGGACGGCCTGGACCCGGACACCGCGCAGGTGCTCGAGCTGTGGGACGAGGTGCTGACCGACCTCGCCGCGGACCCCGCCCTGCTGGCCGACCGCCTGGACTGGGCGGCCAAGTACGCCCTGCTGCAGGCCTACCGTCGCCGGGACGCGATGTCCTGGGACGACCCCCGGCTGGTCGCCATCGACCTGCAGTACGCGGACGTCCGGCCGGACAAGGGTCTCTACCACCGGCTCGCGGCGGGCGGACGGATCCGCACCCTCGTGGACCACGCCCGGATCGTCGACGCCGCGGACACCCCACCCGCGGACACCCGCGCGTGGTTCCGCGGCACCGCCGTCGCCACCTATCCCGAGGCGATGGCGGGGGTCGGCTGGGACACCGTGAGCGTGAGCTTCCCCGGGGTGCGCCGCGGGGCGCGGATCGCCATGCCCGAGCCGGGGGACCTCACCCGGGAGGTGAGCGGGGACTGGTTCACCGCCCCGGACGCCGAGCAGTGGGTGGCACGGGTTGCGAAGGACCGCCCCGCACTGGTGACGGGCAGCGGCATCGACTGACCGGCACCAGACACACGCAGGAACGAACGGACACGTCCGGGTGAACGAATCCCGGGCACACAGGAGGAGACATGGCACAGGAACGCATCTTCGGCACGGGGTCCCGCCGCGAGGAGGAGCCGGACGCACCCGCGCCGGCCACCCCGCCGTCGTCCGGGGCCGCCCAGGCCCAGCACGACACCCGGGGCACGGACGACCTGCTCGCCGAGATCGACGGCGTGCTCGAGACCAACGCCGAGGCCTTCGTGAAGGGCTTCGTCCAGAAGGGCGGTCAGTGACGGCGTGGAACGGCGCATCTACGGGATCGAGACCGAGTTCGGACTGACCCACAGCGCACCGCAGGGCCGTCCCCTGGGTGCGGACGAGACGGCGCGGCGGCTGTTCGCACCGGTGCTCGCGTGGGGGCGGGCCTCCAACGTGTTCCTGCCTAACGGCGGGCGCCTGTACCTGGACGTGGGCTCCCACCCCGAGTACGCGACGGCAGAGGCTGCGACCCTGCAGGACGTCGTCGCCCAGGACGCCGCCGGCGAACGGATCGTGGACGACCTGCGCGCCCAGCTGCAGGAGAGCCTGGACGCCGAGGGCGTGGGCGGCACGGTGCACCTGTTCAAGAACAACGCGGACTCCGCAGGCAACTCGTTCGGCTCGCACGAGAACTACATGATCGCCCGCCGCACGGAGTTCTCCCGGCTGGTCCAGCACCTGCTGCCGCTGCTGGTCACGCGCCAGATCCTCGTGGGCGCGGGCCGGGTCCACCCGGACGGCCCGCCGCCCTTCGGCTCCCTGGCCCTGGGGGACGGGCGCCCCGGCTACTCGTTCTCGCAGCGGGCGGACCACGTGTGGGAGGGCTCGTCCTCGGCCACCACCCGTTCGCGGCCCATGATCAACACCAGGGACGAGCCCCACGCGGACGCCGAGCGCTACCGCCGGCTGCACGTCATCACCGGGGACTCGTCCATGTCCCAGACCACCACGGCGCTGAAGATCGGCATCTCGGACGCGGTGCTGCGCATGATCGAGGCGGGACAGATCCTGCCGGACCGCACGCTCGCGGACCCGGCCGCCGCCCTGCGGCAGGTCTCCCACGACCTCACCGGCACGGCACCGCTGGAGCTGGCCGCGGGAGGCCACCGCTCGGCGATCGAGCTGCAGCGGGAGTACCTGGAGGAGGTCACCCGGTTCGTGCAGCGCCGCGGCGCGCACCACGACCGCCTCGACTGGGTTCTCGAGCTGTGGGACCGCGGGCTGCGCGCCGTCGAGGAGCAGGACAGCTCGCTGGTGGACCGCGAACTGGACTGGGCCATCAAGAAGAAGCTGCTGGACTCCTACGCGAGCGCCCACGGGATGGACTGGTCCCACCCCCGCATGGCGCAGCTGGACCTCGCCTACCACGACACCTCCGCCCGCCACGGGCTCTTCCACATGCTGGAGCGCCGCGGCGCCGTGGAGACGTTCGTGGCCCCGCAGGACGTCGAGCGCGCCGTCGTCGAAGGCCCTCCCACCCGGGCCCGGATGCGCGGGCGGTTCGTGGCCGCGGCCCGCGACGCCGGGGTCAACACCACCGTGGACTGGGTGCACCTGAAGCTCAACGGGGAGCACCAGCAGAGCACGGTCATGTGCAAGGACCCGTTCGCCACCACCCAGCCGGACGTCGAGGAGCTGATCGCGGAGATCACCGCCGGACGCGCCTGACCCCACCCGCCCGCCGTGTTCCGGGGACTCTCCCAGCCGCGCCCCACACGGGTCCTCTACATTGGTCCCGAGCCAGCACCCCGATGACGAAAGGTCACCCCCTCGTGCGAAAGATCATCCCCGGCGGCGCCGCCGCGCTCACCCTGTCCCTGCTGCTGACCGGCTGCGGCGGAGGCTCGGGCTGGGACTCCGTGGAACTGTCCGCAGACCCCTCGGAGGGCACCGCGCCGTCGGTCTCCTTCGAGACCCCCCTGAAGGTCGACGACGCGCAGACCAAGGTCCTGAAGGAGGGCGACGGCGAGGAGATCCACGCCGGTGACAGCATCATGCTGCAGGCCGCGCTGTACAAGGGCTCCGACGGCTCCTCCCTGGGGGACACCTACAGCCAGGGCGCGGGCCAGGTGCTGACCGTCAACGACGAGCTCAAGGACTCCCTGCCGCAGATGTACGACGCCCTGACGAAGGCCAAGGAGGGGGAGATCATCGCCTACAGCACCCCCGACACCAGTGGTGCGGCGGCCGACGGGGACGACTCCACCTCGGTGGAGGTCTACCAGGTGACGAAGAAGATCATGCCGCCGCTCAACGAGAAGATGAAGACCCCCTCCAAGGGCATGCCCAACGTCACGCAGGACGACAAGGGCACCCCCACGATCGCCAAGCCCTCCGGCAGTGAGCCGAAGGAGCTGAAGACGGACGTGCTGATCGAGGGGGACGGTGACACCGTCAAGGACACCGACACCGTGATCGCGAACTACGTGGGCGTGCGCTGGGCGGACGGGAAGTCCTTCGACTCCTCCTACGAGAAGGGCACCCCGGCGTCCTTCCCCCTCGACGGCGTGATCGCCGGCTGGAAGGAGGGGCTGAAGGGCCAGAAGGTGGGCTCCCGCGTGGAGCTGGTGATCCCCACGGACAAGGCCTACGGCACGGCGAAGGAGCTGGGCGAGGACTCGCAGTACCCCGCGGGTGCACTCGTGTTCGTGGTGGACATCCTCGGCACCACGCCCACCCCCGAGACGGAGACCGCGAGCCCGCAGGCCTCGACGGGCGCCACCCCCGGTGCGTCCACGGCACCGAGCGCGAGCCCGAAGGCCTCTGCCTCCGGCAAGTGAGACACGGCTACACTGTGTCCTCGGCACGGCCCCGCCCGGGGGCCCACGACGAAAGGTAGAGCCCGTGTCATTCGGACAGCGCAAGCTTGATCGTTCCAAGCCGGAGATCGACTTCCCCCAGGACCCGGTTCCCACCGAGCTGCGGATCGTGGACGAGATCCAGGGCACCGGCCGGGAGGCGAAGGTCGGGGACACGGTCTCGTGCCACTACGTGGGTGTCACGTACTCGGGCGGCGAGGAGTTCGACGCCTCCTGGAACCGCGGTGAGCCGCTGGGCTTCACGGTGGGCGTGGGACAGGTCATCCAGGGCTGGGACCAGGGTCTGCTGGGCATGAAGGTGGGTGGTCGGCGTCGGCTGGAGATCCCCTCCGAGCTGGCGTACGGCTCGCGCGGCGCCGGCGCCGCGATCGGCCCGGACGAGTCCCTGATCTTCGTGGTGGACCTGCTCGACGTCCGCTGAATGGCGCCCTCCGCGGGACCCTCGGCGCGCCGTTCCACCACGGCGTCCGCCGAGCGGCTCCTCAACCTGCTGATCGCGCTGCTCGACCGCGAGTCCGGGTACACCCGTGAGCAGCTGCGCGGGATCGTGCCCGGTTACGACCGCGCCGGAAATCAGGACGCGTTCGAGCGCATGTTCGAGCGCGACAAGGCGCACCTGCGCTCACTCGGGTACCCGGTGGAGGAGATCCCGGACGACGACCCCTGGGCCTCGGACGCGCAGCTCACCCCCCGCTACCGCGTGCCCCGGGGCTCGTACCGGTTGCCCCGGGTGCGGTTCAGCGCGGAGGAGTCCGCGGTGCTCGCCGTCGCGGCGGACGCGTGGAACGACGCTGCCCAGGACCGGCTCGCACGCCGCGCCCTCGACAAGCTCGAACCGGCGCTCAGCGGCGAGGCGGCGCCGGGCCGGGACCTGCAGCCCACCGTGGCCGTGGCGGACCCCGCCTTCGAGCCGCTGCTCTCGGCAGTGCTTGCGCACCGCACGGTGCGCTTCGACTACGTGGACCGCACCGGGGCGTTCTCCCAGCGCACGGTGCAGCCGTGGGGCGTGGGCTCCCGCTACGGAGCCTGGTACCTCGCGGGCTGGGACACGGACCGGCGTGCACAGCGCACGTTCCGGCTCTCCCGCATCATCTCCGAGGTGGAGACCACGCGCGAGTCGTTCGAGCCGCCCAGGGACTTCTCCATGGGCGGTCAGCTTGCGCGCATGGTCAGCCAGCCGCCGCAGCTGTGCGTGGTGGTCCACGTCCGCCAGGGCGCGGGCCAGCTGCTGCGCCGCATTGCCGCTCCGTCCGACTCGCCCGCGTGGCGGGCCCCCGAGGGCTACGACGCCGTGCAGCTCGCGGTGCACGACACCGAGTCCGCGGCGGAGCACGTGTGCGCGGCCGGACCGGACGCCGTCGTGCCCCGCGAACCGGCCCCGGGAGCGGACCCGGACGGGACGGTGGGCAAGGACACCCAGGTGGCGGTCGCGGACGCCGTGGCCCGGCGGCTCGAGGACGCGCGCGCGTTCCAGGCGCGGATGTCCGGGGTGCAGGTGCAGTGGGGCAAGCAGCGCCGCCACGGTGCGGCCAAGGCCAGCACGGAGCAGCACCTCGCGCGGCTGCTGCACATCGTGCGCCACGTCTACGCGCACCAGGGTGCGGAGCTGGAGGAGACCGCACGGCACTTCGGCATCACGGACGCGGAGCTGGTCAACGACCTGCAGACCCTGTTCGTGTGCGGACGCCCCGGCCACCTCCCGGATCAGTTGATCGACGCCTCCTGGGACGACGGCCACATCTACCTGGGCAACGCCCAGGAGCTCTCGGAGCCCGTGCGGCTCACCGTGCCCGAGGCGAGCGCGCTGCTCATGGGGCTGCAGACCCTGCAGGCGGTTCCCGGCGGTGACAGCCGCGTGGTGCGCTCTGCCATGCGCAAGGTCGCCACCGCCGCGGACGCCCTGCCGCTCGCGGACGCGCTGGACGTTCCGGACGCCGACGCTGTTTCGGAGCCCCGGGACAGCGAGCTCGTCACCGGGCTGCGGGCCGCCATCGCGGACGGGCGCCGCGTGCGGCTGCGCTACCTCGTGACCTCGCGGGACGAGGTCACCGAGCGGCTCGTGGACCCGGTGCGGATGATCTTCTCGGACGGCCACCAGTACCTGCGCGGGTGGTGCCTGCAGGCCAACGCGCCGCGCACGTTCCGCACGGACCGGATCGTGGGCTGCGAGGACGCCGGGGAGGCAGAGGTGCACCCCCGGATGGAGTCCGAGGTGCGCTCGAGCATCCAGCCGGCCAAGCGCCGCCCCGTGCAGGCCGTGGTGGTCACGGACCGCCGCGGCCGGTGGATCGTGGAGCACTACCACGCCAAGCGGCACGTTGAGGTCGAGGTTCCCGCCCCGGCCACAGGGGGGCCAGGGGCCGGGGGAGCGGACGACGACGCCGCGGCCCACGGCGCGCGCGAGCCCGCCCGTCCGCGCACGGCACGGGGTCCGCGGCCGCTTCCGGAGTTCGTGGCGGCAGAGGTGGACTTCCCCACGCTGGACGCGCTGTGCTCCCTGGTGACACGCCACGCGGGACACGTGGGCGTGGTCTCCCCGCCGGAGGCCGTGGCCGCCGTGGAACAGTGGCTCGACAGCAGCGGCACAGCCCGCACCTAGGCTGACCCGCCTATACTGGCAGCATGCTCTGGTGGATGTGGGTCCTGCTGTGGACCGTGCTGGTCCTGAGCAGCGCGGTGTTCATCGGATGGCTGCTCTATCGGACCCTGCGCGGTCAGGTGCTGCCCGCCCTGGACGACCTCGAACGCACGGCAGAGGACTTCTCCGTCCGCTGGAACGCCGCGGCCCAGGGACAGTCCACGCCGCTGCGCACCCCCGCCCCCTCCGCCCTGTTCACCCCGGTGGACGAGACCCGCGCCGCGTACCGCAGCGGCCGCGACCAACGACAGATCGCTCGGCTCATCCGCAGGATGCAGCGTCGGGAGGCACTGGGACAGCCCCAGAGCTACCGGGACGTGCGCCGGGCAGAAATGAAAGGACTCCACCATGTTCGGTCGTCTGGCTGACAGCCCCATCACCATCATCTTGATCCTCGTGGTCATCCTCCTGCTCTTCGGGGCCCCCAAGCTTCCCGGGATGGCGCGCAGCCTCGGCCAGTCCATGCGCATCTTCAAGTCCGAGGTCAAGGAGATGAAGCACGACGACGACCCCAACGTGACGGTCAACGGCCAGCCCGTGGCCAACGGCCAGCCGGTGGCCGGCGCCACGGCGCAGCAGGGCGCCACCGCCCAGGCCCCGGTGCAGCAGCCCACCGTGGCGCAGCCCGCGGCCCAGCCGACCGTGCAGCAGCCCACGGCCACCCAGCCCGCCCCGGTCCAGTCCGCGGCTCCGGTGCAGCCCGTCCAGGGTGCGCCGGTCGTGGACCAGAACCAGCGGCCCACCGCCTGAGCGCAAGCAGTCCGTCAGCCCTCGCGTGATCCGGGGCCGAGCCCGTCGGCTCGGCCCCGTCCCGTGCGAGGGGCACGCCCGTCAGAGAGGCCAGTGAGCCATGTCCACTCCCGAGACCGGGACCGCGGGTGCCTCCGCACGCCGGGAACGCAGGCAGCGCAGGAAGGCGACGTCGCGGCGTCGCAACCCGCAGGCGGAGATGGCACTGAAGGAGCACCTGCGGGAGCTGCGCAACCGGCTCATCAAGTCCGCCGTGGCCACGGTGCTGTGCGCGGTGCTCGGCTTCATGGCCTACGAGCCGTTCATGCAGTACATCACCGCACCGCTGCAGCGCCTTGCGGAGTCCGGGCGCACGGCGACCATCAACTACTCGTCGGTGGGCGGCTCGTTCAACATCATGGTCGAGGTGGCCCTGGTGCTCGGGCTGATCTTCGCCTCGCCCGTGTGGCTGTACCAGCTGTGGGCGTTCATCACCCCGGCGCTGCACAAGAACGAGCGGCGCTACGCCCTGGGGTTCCTGGCCGCGGCCATCCCACTGTTCCTGGGTGGCTGCGCCATGGCCGTGACCGCGCTGCCTGCGGCCGTCTACGCCCTGACCGCGTTCACCCCGGAGGGCGGCGCGAACTTCGTGGAGGCCAGCGTCTACCTGCGGTTCTTCCTGCAGCTGATCCTGACCTTCGGATTCTCGTGCGTGGTGCCCGTGCTGCTCGTGGGGCTCAACATGATGGGCCTGCTGTCCGGGCGCACGGTGCTCAAGTCCTGGCGCGTGGTGGTGGTGATCGTGCTCGTGATCTCCGCGATGGCCGCCCCCGGGCCGGATCCCATGACCATGCTCTACCTGGCCATCCCGCTGCTCGTCCTGTTCTTCGTGGCGGTGGCGCTGTGCCTCTACCTGGACCGCCGTCGGGCGAAGAAGGCCGCGAAGCAGGCGGCCGCCACCGGCGCGAGCGCGGACCGGGGGACCTCCGCGGAGGCCCTGCGCTCGATGGGCAGCACGGCCGTCGAGGACTGAGCCCGCGAACCGGCGCGGACAGGCGCGGCCGGGGTGTCGGAGGCACCGCGTAGGCTGGCACCATGTCTTCCCCCGCCGATCGGTACATGGCCGCCAAGGCACGCGCGGCCCACGCAGGCACTGAGCTCTCGGCGTTCGAGCAGACCCTCGACTTCGAGCTGGACCCCTTCCAGACGGAGGGCTGCCGCGCGCTCGAACAGGGTCACGGCGTGCTCGTCGCCGCGCCCACGGGCGCGGGCAAGACGGTCGTGGGGGAGTTCGCCATCCACCTCGCCCTGGCCACGGGGCGCAAGGCGTTCTACACCACTCCCATCAAGGCGCTGAGCAACCAGAAGTTCCACGAGTTCTCGCGGCGCTGGGGCCCGGAGCGGGTGGGACTGCTCACCGGGGACACGTCCGTGAACTCGGAGGCGGACGTGGTGGTGATGACCACCGAGGTGTTGCGCAACATGCTCTACGGGGGCTCCTCCACCCTCACCAACCTGGGTTTCGTGGTCATGGACGAGGTGCACTACCTCGCGGACCGCTTCCGGGGCGCGGTGTGGGAGGAGGTCATCATCCACCTCCCTGACTACGTGCAGCTGGCCTCGCTGTCCGCCACGGTCTCCAACGCGGAGGAGTTCGGTGCGTGGCTGGACAACGTCCGGGGCAGCACGGACGTGGTGGTCTCCGAGCACCGCCCCGTGCCGCTGTGGCAGCACGTGCAGGTGGGGCCGCAGCTGATGGACCTCTTCGTTGACGACACGACCGTGGAGGAGGCCGCCCAGCGCCGCTCGGACAAGCACCGGGACGAGCCCGAGGTCAACCCCGAGCTGCTGCGCCTGTTCCGCGCGCAGCACCCGCGCGGTGGTCGTTCCGGCGGTCGCGGGCCGGGCCACCGCAACCGCCGCCGCGGCCGTCCCCAGGACTCGCGCCCCGCGCGCCAGGACCGGGTCTCCCGCCCGCAGCTGCTGCGCCGCCTGGACGCGGAGGCCCTGCTGCCGGCCATCACCTTCATCTTCTCCCGGGCCGGGTGCGACGCCGCCGTGGGCCAGTGCGTGGCCGCGGACCTGTGGCTGACCACCCCGCAGGAGCAGCGCACCATCCGCGCGTTCGCCGCGGAGGCCACCGCGCACATGTCCACCGCGGACCTCGCGGCCCTGAACTACGAGGACTGGTACGAGGGCCTCGTCCGGGGCATCTCCGCCCACCACGCCGGGATGCTGCCGGTCTTCAAGGAGGTGGTCGAGCAGCTCTTCGCGGAGGGGCTCCTCAAGGCGGTCTTCGCCACGGAGACGCTCGCGCTGGGGATCAACATGCCCGCCCGCTCGGTGGTGCTCGAGCGCCTCGACAAGTTCAACGGCGAGGCCCGCGTGGACATCACCCCCGGCGAGTACACCCAGCTCACGGGCCGCGCGGGACGGCGGGGGATCGACGTCGAGGGCCACGCCGTGGTGCTGTGGCGCGACGGCATGAACCCCCAGGCCGTCGCCGGCCTGGCCTCCACGCGCACCTACCCCCTGAACTCGAGCTTCCGGCCCACGTACAACATGTCCACCAACCTGATCGCGCGCTACGGCGCCAAGCGCTCGCGCTCGATCCTCGAGACCTCCTTCGCGCAGTTCCAGGCGGACCGCTCCGTGGTGGGGATCGCCAAGCGGGTGCGCTCGCAGGAGAAGACGCTGGAGGCCTACCGCGAGGCCATGTCCTGCCACCTGGGGGACTTCTCGCAGTACGCCGAGCTGCGGCGTGAGCTCGCCGGGGAGGAGAAGTCCGCGAGCAAGTCCCGCTCGGCGCGCCAGCGCAACGACGCCGCGGCATCCCTGCAGGACCTGCTGCCCGGCGACGTCGTCGAGATCCCGCACGGGCGCAACGCCGGGTGGGCCGTGGTGCTGCGGGAGGACGCGCACCCGTTCGACCCGCGCCCGCACATCCTCACCGTGGACGGCAAGCTGCGCCGCGTGGGCGTGAACGACCTCGACGGCTCCCTGGCGCCGGAGTCCCGGATCAAGATCCCCAAGCACTTCTCCGGCAAGTCGCCCCAGGAGCGCAAGGACCTCGCGGCCACGGTGCGCGCCGCGCTGCGCGAGCACCGGCCGGCGCGCAGCGGCTCGGGCGGGCACACGATCCGCTTCGACCGCGGCACCTCCGCGCGGGACCACCGCATCGAGGAGCTGCGGCGCAGGCTGCGTGCCCACCCGTGCCACGGCTGCTCGGACCGCGAGCAGCACGCCCGCTGGGCGGAGCGCGCGTGGAAGCTGGAGAAGGACACCCAGGGACTGCGCAAGCAGATCGCCGGGCGCACCGGCAGCATCGCGGCCACGTTCGACCGCGTGTGCGCGGTGCTCACCCACTTCGAGTACCTCGAACCGGACGAGTCAGGGCACCTGCGGCCCACCCCCGCCGGCGAGCAGCTGCGGCGGCTCTACGGCGAGCGGGACCTGCTGCTCGCCCTGTCCCTGCGGGAGGGCTTCCTGGACGGGCTGGACGCGCCCGGCCTCGCCGGTGTGATGACCGCGCTCGTCTACCAGCCGCGCCGCGAGGACCAGGGCTCGCGCCCCCACCTGCCCACCGCGCACATGGAGGCCGCCGTCCAGGTCCTGCTGGAGAACTGGTCCGTGCTCAGCGACCAGGAGGCCGAGCACCGGCTGCCGGTCACGGGCGCCCCCGAGCTGGGACTCGTGGAGGCCATGCACCGGTGGGCGCGCGGCGCCACGCTCACGCGGACCCTCACGGGCACGGACCTCGCCGCCGGGGACTTCGTGCGCTGGGCCAAGCAGACCATCGACGTCCTGGACCAGCTGCGCAGCGTCGCGGGAATCGACCCCCAGCTGCGCGAGACCGCCCACGAGGCCATCGAGTCGGTGCGCCGCGGCGTGGTCGAGTACAGCGTCTTCGAACAGTAGGAACAGTCGCGGCGGCACCTGCCGCCGCCACGGAAGGAGTCACGTGAACTCTGCTCAGCCCGGTCAGCGGGTGTGGGTCAACGGGTCGGTCTACTCGCCCGCGGACCCGTTCGCCACCGCCCTGCTCGTGGACGGCCCCACCGTCGCGTGGGTGGGCTCCGACGACGCCGCCCGCGGCATCGCGGGTTCGAATGCCGTCCTCGGGGACCTGCGGGCCGCCGTGGTGACGCCCGCGTTCGTGGCGCACCACCTGCTCGGGGACCTCGCGTCGCCCCGTGGGGAGTCGAGCGTGTCAGGATCCGACGACGGCGACGCCGCGCGGCTGCCACGCGCGCGGGACGGCTACGGCGCCGTCGAGGTGCTGGGAACCGATCCCGGCAAACTCGCGGAGGCGGTGCGGCGGATCCGCGCGGACGGCATGCACGCTCTGCCCGTCCTCGTGCGGAAGGAGGCCCTGACGGGGGACGTCGACCCGGCGTCCCTGCAGTCCCCGTCGCTGGGGCTCGCCGTGCGCGAGGACACGCCCGAGGACGCGGTGCGACGCCACCTCGTCGCCTGCACCCACGCGGGCCTGCAGGCGGTGCTCGTGCTCCCCTCGCCCCTGCCGGACGCCGCATCCACCGCCGAAGCAGCCGCGGACGGTGCCAGTGCCAGTGCCAGTGCCAGTGCCAGTGCGAGTGCCGATGCCGGTGACGCGGCCGTCGCCGTCGCCGTTCCGGCCAGCACCGCAGCCGGCGCCCAGGCGGCCACCCCCGCCGGGTCCACCGGCACGCGGCTCCTGGACCGGGTGCTCTCCGCCGCCGAGGCGGCCCGCGCCGAGGTGGGGGAGCGGCCCTTCCGGGCACGGGGCCACCGCATCGTGGGCGTGGCCGACCTCGACGACGCGCAGTGCGAACGCCTGGCGAGCCTCGCCTGCACCGTCTCGTGCCGTGCCGGGCAGGCGCCGCTTCGAGATCTCGCCCGCGCCGGGGTCCCCGTGACGCTGACGACGGACGCGGAGAACCCCTGGACCGCGGTGAAGGCCGCCCTCGACGCCCCGCAGGAACGGCTGCGGACCTCCGCGCGCGCGGCCTTCCTGGCGCTGACGCGCGGCGCGTGGCGCGCTCAGGCCGGGGGCGCACCGCTGGCGGGCCAGCTCGCACCCGGGGCGGAGGCCACCCTGGCCGTGTGGGACGCCGAGTCGGTCATGGTGCAGCAGGCCCAGGGCACCGGGGCGTCCTGGAGCACGGATCCGCGCGCGAGGACGCCCGTGCTGCCCTCCCTGGACGACTCCCGGCTGCCGCTGTGCGAGGCGACGATGGTTGCGGGCACCCTGGTCAGCGGGGACGAGCCGCGCCCCTGACGGGGTGTTTTCACCTTGGACCTTGCGTCCGCTGAGGTTAGACTGAGTTCTTACTGCCGGGTGGGTCCATCCGTCCTTAGAAAACAGAACGAGGCCGAGTGCCCCGTCTGGTCCGAAGGCGGATGGGCCTGCCCAGTGGTCTGTTCGGGCTCCGTCGCCCGAGCCCCATCGGCATGAAAGGACGCCCGGTGCGAGTTCTCACCATCATCCCCACGTACAACGAGCGCGAGTCGCTGCCCACGGTCATCGCCCGGCTGCGCGCCGCGGTGCCGGACGCCCACGTCCTGATCACGGACGACAACAGCCCGGACGGCACCGGTCGGATGGCCGACGAGTTCGCGGCACAGGACGGAAACATCCACGTGCTGCACCGCACCGCCAAGGAGGGCCTCGGCCCGGCCTACCTCGCGGGCTTCGCATGGGGTCTGGAGCACGGCTACGACGTCCTCGTGGAGATGGACGCGGACTGCTCCCACCAGCCCGAGCAGCTTCCCCTGCTGCTGGACGCCATCGAGCAGGGTGCCGACATGGCCGTCGGCTCCCGCTACGTGCCCGGTGGCCGCACCGAGAACTGGCCCCTGCAGCGCCAGCTCATCTCCCGCGGCGGCAACCTCTACTCGCGCGTGCTGCTCGGCACCGCCATCCACGACATCACCGGCGGCTTCCGTGCCTACCGGGACACCACCCTGCGGGCGCTGGACCTCGACTCCGTGCAGTCCCGCGGCTACTGCTTCCAGATCGACCTCGCGTGGCGGGCCGAGCAGCTCGGCTTCACCATCGTGGAGGTTCCCATCACGTTCGTGGAGCGTGAGGAGGGCGTGTCCAAGATGAGCAACGACGTCACCATCGAGGCCGCCACCAGCGTGGCCAAGTGGGGTCTCACGGCGCGCGCCAAGACCCTGGCGGGAAAGCTCGGCATCGGCCGCTGACCCCCCCGCACACGACAGTGGCCCCCGTCCGAGGACGGGGGCCACTGTCGTGAACGCGGGATTCTCAGAGCGCGTGCTGCTCCTTGTAGAACTCCAGGCGCTGGGCGAGGGTCTCCTCGAGCTCGTCCACGCTGCGCCGCTCCAGCAGCATGTCCCAGTGGGAGCGCTGGTGCTTCTCGTTCGGGTTCTCGGGCTTCTCGCCGTTGACCAGGATGGCTTCCTGACCGGTCTTCGTGGTCCACACCGGGGGGATCTCCGCCTCCGCGGCGAACATCACGGAGACGGACTCGCCGTCCGCCGTGCGGTACTCCACGCGCTGGCGCGGTGCGGGCTCCACACCGGACTCGGTCTCCATGGACTGGGAGCCCAGGCGCATCCCTCGTAGGCTGCGATCACTCACGCAACGATCCTTCCTGCCGTCCGCTCGGCCGGGTCCCGCGGGGCGCACCTCGGCGTCCCGCGTCCGCGCGTGTCACCGCGCGGTCCCGACTCCTCTTCCGTGAGCACAACGGGCCGTCAGCGGTTTTCATTCCCGGGGTTCCCGGGATACTCCGGCTGGCCGGGCTCGTCCCGGTGCTGCGTCTGCCGAGTGCCCGGCTCGCCGTCGCGGGCCGCGTCCGTGGCGCCGTCGACGACGCCCGTGACGTCCACCTCGTCCACGTGCGGATCGGCGGCCTGCTCGGCGATCGGGGACGTGTACGGGGAGTCCGGCATCTCGAAGTCCCTCGGGTCGGTGAGCTTCAGGTCCGGCTCGAGGTCCTTCTCCGTGACCTTCACGGTCTCGTGCGCGACGATCGGCTCGTCCTCGGGGAGGTCGCGGGGGAGCACCGGCTCGTCGTCGGCGTCCGAGTCCGGGGCGTCGGAGCCCCCGGGGTTGAGGTAGGAGCCCACACCGCGCAGCGCACCGGTGAGCTCGGCGGGGATCATCCACACCTTGTTGGCCGAGCCCTCGGCGACCTTGGGCAGCGTCTGGATGTACTGGTACGCGAGCAGCTTCTGGGTGGGCTTGGCGCGGTGGATGGAGTCGAAGACCTTCGCGATGGCCTGGGCCTCGCCGTCCGCGCGCAGGATCGCGGCCTTGGCGTCACCCTCGGCGGAGAGCACCGACGCCTGGCGCGAGCCCTCGGCTGTGAGGATCTGGGACTGCTTCTCGCCCTCGGCGGTCAGGATGGCCGCGCGGCGGTCCCGCTCGGCGCGCATCTGCTTCTCCATGGAGTCCTGGATGGACGGCGGGGGAGTGATCTCCTTGATGTCCACGCGGGAGATCCGGATGCCCCAGCGCCCGGTGGTGGAGTCCAGCACGCCGCGCAGCTCGGCGTTGATCTTGTCGCGCGAGGTCAGCGTCTCCTCGAGGTTCAGCCCGCCCACCACGTTGCGCAGCGTGGCGCTCGTGAGCTCGTCCACGGCCTGGATGTAGTTGGTGATCTCGTAGGTGGCCGCGCGGGGATCGGTGACCTGGAAGTAGACCACGGTGTCGATGCCCACCACCAGGTTGTCCTCCGTGATCACGGACTGCGCCGGGAACGGCACCACCTGTTCACGCAGGTCGATCAGGGGCAGCAGCCGGTCGATGAAGGGGATCAGGAAGTGCAGACCGGGGTTCAGGGTGGCCTGGTACTTGCCCAGGCGCTCGACGATGCCGGCGCGCGACTGCGGGATGATCCGCACCGCCTTGACCAGCGCGATGACCGCGGCGAGCACCACCACGACCAGCAGGATGAGGATGACGACAGACATGGGGACCTTTCATCGGGGGTTTCCGCGCGCGGTGCCGGGCCTGGCCCGTGCCCGCGTGCCGGGATCCGGTGACGACGCCGCACTCGACCCGCGCGGCGTCGTCGCCGTTCAGGGGTGGACGCCGCGGCCGGGGCCTTCCGGGGCCACGGTGGCCGGGGCGGTGGCCGAGACCACGGCGGTGGCGCCGTCGATGCGCTCCACGAACACGCTGCTGCCCTCGGCGAGGGGCGGCTCGGTGTCCGCGCGGGCCGTCCAGATGTCACCCTCCAGCCGCACGAGCCCGCTGTGCCGGCCCACGGGCTCGAGCACCGTGCAGGGCAGTTCGACCAGGCGCTCGGCGTTGGAGCGGGTGGTGGGTGTCGAGCGGTTCAGCCGCCGCAGCGCGAGCGGGCGGATCAGGAAGATCAGCAGCACCGAGACCACCGCGAAGAGCACCACCTGCAGGGTGAAGCTGTCCACGACCAGGCTCACCACGGTGGTGACCAGCGCTGCCAGGGACATCATCAGGAACAGGAAGTCCAGGGTGAGCATCTCGATGGCGGCCAGGGCCAGCATGACGATCAGCCAGAAGATCCAGGGGTTGTTGACCAGTGGTTCCCACACGGTGCGGCTCCGTTCTCGTCGGGGTCGACGTTTCGTGTGAATCACCCGGACGCCCTCCGGGAATCCACACCACTCGGTCCGTCCCATTGTGCCCTACGGCACTCCCGGGGCCGGGGGTGGCGCGCGGAGGAGCGGGTGGGAGCCGCTGGAGGGCGCGTCGTCGACGTCGGCCACGACACTGCGGCGGCGGCGCACGGCAACGGCGCGGCGGTTTCCCCGTGAGAGAAATCGGTGGCGACGTGTTGCCCACGACGTAATATGAGTCACGAAGCCGGACCGCACACCCACTGCGGGGGCGGTGGCCTAACGAAGCGCACAAAACCGTGCGCTGCAAGCAGAGACTTACTGAGGAGTTAATGCGATGACCACGTTCGATGTGAATGCAATTCTGTCCAGCACGGCCTACGGCGCCGACGGCGACAAGATCGGCAAGGTCGAGCAGGTGTTCCTGGACGACAACTCGGGCGAGCCCACGTTCCTGACCGTGAACACCGGTCTGTTCGGGGCCAAGGAGAACTTCGTCCCGGTCAAGGGCGCGAGCCAGGACGGCGACCGCGTGGTGCTCCCCTACACCAAGGACGTCATCAAGGATGCTCCGAAGGTGGACGCGGACCAGCACCTTTCCCCCGCCGAGGAGGAGGAGTTGTACCGCTACTACGAGCTGAACTACGAGGACGGCCGCACCGCCGGCACCGACCGTGACCGCAACGCCGCGGCCGCTGGCACCGCGGGTGTCGCAGGCACCGCCGCTGCGGGCCACGACCGCCGTGACGGCGACGTCGCCGACCGCGACGCCGTTGCCGGCGAGGACGCCTCCGTGGTCCGCCACGAGGAGCGCCTCAACGTCGGCACCCAGGAGCGCGAGGCCGGCCACGCCCGCCTGCGCAAGTACGTGGTGACCGACCACGAGACCGTGGACGTCCCCGTCGAGCGCGAAGAGGTCACCGTGGAGCGCACCCCGCTCAACGGCACCGAGGGCCGCGTGGACAACGGCCGCATCGGCGAGGAAGAGGTGGACGTCACCCTGCACGAGGAGCGCCCCGTCGTCGAGAAGGAAGCCGTGGCCGTCGAGGAGGTCGGGCTGAACAAGCAGACCGTCCGCGAGACCCAGCGCGTCGAGGCCGACGTCCAGAAGGAGCAGGTGGACGTCGAGACGGACGCCGACCGCAAGGCTGCCGGCCGCGACGATCTCGGCCGCGACGGCGACCTGCCCCGCCGCTGAACCGCACCGGGCGTGAGTGACGCGCCCGAGCAGTGAGCACAGGCTGTGCCCCGGACCCCGTGTCCGGGGCACAGCCGTGTCCGGCCCGCTTCGTGCGGGTCGCGGGGGAGCGGTAGCATCGACAGCGTCGTTGGCGGCCCAGAGCGGCCCCGGCGACAGGCACGCCCCAGGTACGGGCGAGCACACATGACATCTGACGAGGAGAATCACCATGACGGACGCCCCTTCACTACGGCTGAGCGTGGACGGCGAGTCCCGCACCGCGGAACCGGGCACCACCGCCGCCGACCTCTACGCGCAGCAGCGCGACGTGGTGGTGGCGCACATCAACGGTGACCTCAAGGACCTGGCCACGCCCCTGCGGGACGGGGACGTCGTGGAGCGGGTGCTCGTCAGCGATCCGGAGGGCCTCGAGGTGCTGCGGCACTCCACCGCGCACGTCATGGCGCAGGCCGTCCAGGAGCTGCGCGCGGACGCCAAGCTGGGGATCGGCCCGTACATCACGGACGGCTTCTACTTCGACTTCGACGTCGCGGAGCCCTTCACGCCCGAGGACCTCAAGAAGCTCGAGAAGTCGATGCTGAAGATCGTCAACAGGAACCAGATCTTCCGCCGCCGCAGCGTCACCGAGGCCGAGGCCCGGGCGGAGATGGCGGACGAGCCGTACAAGCTCGAGCTCATCGACCTGGCCGGCGGGCCCGGGTCCGGTGCGGTGGACGAGTCCGCGGAGGGCGCCTCCGTGGAGGTGGGCGGCGGCGAGCTGACCATCTACGACAACGTGGACCGCAAGAGCGGGGAGACGGTCTGGAAGGACCTGTGCCGCGGCCCGCACCTGCCGGACACCAAGCACATCGGCAACGGCTACGCCCTGATGCGCTCTGCGGCCGCCTACTGGCGCGGCAACGAGAACAACAAGCAGCTGCAGCGCATCTACGGCACGGCCTGGCCCACCAAGGACGAGCTGAAGGCCTACAAGGACCGCCTGGCGGAGGCGGAGCGCCGCGACCACCGCAAGCTCGGCGTGGAGCTGGACCTGTTCTCCTTCCCGGACGAGCTCGGCTCGGGCCTGCCCGTGTTCCACCCCAAGGGCGGGATCATCCGCAAGGAGATGGAGGACTACTCGCGGGAGCGCCACGCGCGCGCCGGCTACGAGTTCGTCTACACGCCGCACATCACCAAGGGCCACCTCTACGAGGTCTCCGGGCACCTGGACTGGTACCGGGACGGCATGTTCCCTCCCATGCACGTGGACGAGGAGCGGGACCCCGAGACCGGCGAGCTGACGAAGCCGGGCCAGGACTACTACCTCAAGCCCATGAACTGCCCCATGCACAACCTGATCTACCGCTCCCGAGGGCGCTCCTACCGTGAGCTTCCCCTGCGGCTCTTCGAGTTCGGGGCGGTCTACCGCTACGAGAAGTCCGGTGTGATCCACGGTCTGACGCGCGTGCGCGGCATGACCCAGGACGACGCCCACATCTACTGCACGCGCGAGCAGATGAAGGGCGAGCTGACCAGCACCCTGAACTTCGTGCTGTCCCTGCTCAAGGACTACGGCATGGAGGACTTCTACCTGGAGCTCTCCACCAAGGACCCGGAGAAGTTCGTGGGCTCGGACGAGATCTGGGAGGAGGCCACCCGCACGCTGCAGGAGGTGGCGGAGGAGTCCGGCCTGGAGCTCGTCCCGGACCCGGCGGGTGCCGCGTTCTACGGCCCCAAGATCTCGGTGCAGGCACGCGACGCGATCGGGCGCACGTGGCAGATGTCCACCATCCAGCTGGACTTCAACCTCCCCGAGCGCTTCGACCTGGAGTACCAGGCCTCGGACGGCACACGCCAGCGCCCCGTGATGATCCACCGCGCGCTCTTCGGCTCCGTGGAGCGCTTCATGGGCGTGCTCACGGAGCACTACGCCGGCGCGTTCCCCGCCTGGCTGTCTCCCGTGCAGGTGCGGGCGATCCCCGTGGCGGACGCGTTCGACGACTACCTGGACGGCTTTGCGCAGAAGCTGCGGGAGAAGGGCGTGCGCGTCGAGGTGGACACCTCCTCGGACCGCTTCCCCAAGAAGATCCGCACCGCCTCGAAGGACAAGATCCCGTTCGTGGTCATTGCCGGCGGGGACGACGCCGAGGCAGGCACCGTCTCCTTCCGCTTCCGCGACGGCTCCCAGTTCAACGGCGTCTCCCAGGACGAGGCGGTCGAGCTGATCTCCGGTCACATCGCACAGCGTGTCAACGCGGACCCCACGGCCCCCGCCCAGCCCGGCGCGGTGGACGACTCCGCAGACGGTTCCGGTGGCGGCGAGGTGCGCGTGACCGAGACGGTTGTCGAGGATCCGGCGGACGCCGCGGCGTCGGCCTCGTCCCGGAAGGCAACCGCACGCGGTGCCGCCGCCGCCGGGACGAGCGCGGAGACCGGCGAGCCGGGCGTCCCGGGACAGTCGTGACCGGGCGGGGCCCGGCGTCGGGCGAGCAGGGCGTGGACCGGGACGACTTCGAGCTCCCGGGCGTGCCGGACGGCTTCCAGCGGCTGTGGACCCCCCACCGCCTCGCGTACGTGCGGGGGGAGGACACCTCCGTGGAGCAGCCGCCGGGCTGCCCGTTCTGCACGGCGCCCGGGCGCCCCGACGACGAGTCCCTCATCGTGCACCGCGGGCAGCACTGCTTCGTCGTGCTGAACCTGTTCCCGTACAACCCGGGGCACGTGCTCGTGTGCCCGTACCGGCACGTCGCGGACCTCGAGGAGCTCACGGACGAGGAGCTGTGGGAGCTGAACACGCTCACCCGCACCGCGGTGCGGGTGATCCGCGACGTCGCCCAGCCGGCCGCGTTCAACGTGGGTCTCAACCTGGGATCCGCGGCCGGTGGTTCGCTGTCCGCGCACCTGCACCAGCACGTGGTGCCGCGCTGGACCGGTGACGCCAACTTCATGCCCGTGATCGCCCACACCAAACCCCTGATCCAGACCCTCGGATCCACCCGCGAGGACATCGCGGCCGCCTGGCCCGAGGACTGACCCACCGGGCCCCCGGGCCCGCACCGCGGGCGAGCGTGCCCGCTCACTAGGATGGAGCCCATGTCCAGACCACTTGTACGTGCCCTCGGCCAGGGCGTCCGCTGGGCCACGAGCCTGCGCGGCGGCGGATCCGCCTTCCCCGGCCTGTTCATGGAGAAGCTGCACCCCCGCTTCGTGGCGGAGGAGCTCGGGAAGCTGCCCCTGGGGGTGGTGGTGGTCAGCGGCACCAACGGCAAGACGACCACCACCAAGATGGCCGTGCAGCTGCTGCGTTCGCAGGGGCTTCGGGTGTTCACGAACCGCACCGGCTCCAACTTCGTGCGCGGCGTGGCCGCCTCCCTGCTCGCGGAGATGGACGCGTTCGGCCGCCTGGACGCGGACGTCGCCGTCCTGGAGCTGGACGAGGCCCACGCGGTGCACTTCGTGAAGCAGGTCCGTCCGCGGATCAGCCTGCTGCTCAACATCATGCGGGACCAGCTGGACCGCTTCGGAGAGATCGACACCACGAGGCGCATGCTGCGGCAGGTGGCGCACGCGACCACAGAGACGGTGGTGCTCAACCGGGAGGACCCCCGGATCGCGTCGCTCGCCGAGGGCCTCCCGGAGGGCACGGGGGTGAGCTGGTTCGGGCTCTCGGACGCGCTGCGCCCCATGTTCCCGTCCGACGACGACATGCGCGACGGGCTGCGCCAGGTGGACCCGGGCGCCGAGGACAGCGCGGTCCCCTCGGCTGAGCGTCCGCGCGCGGACGTGGTGCTCGAGGCCGTCAACGCCCGCAGCGTGGAGCTCGACGTCGCCGGCACGGCCTACGAGGCCACGGTGGACCTCTACGGCGTCTACAACCAGTACAACGCCGCGGGCGCGCTGGCACTCGCCCTCCAGGTGCTGGGCGAGCGCGCGGACACCGCGTCCCTGGTCGCGGAGCTCGGCAAGGTCACCCCCGCGTTCGGGCGCGGGGAGACCATCACGGTGCAGGACAAGCCCCTGCAGCTGCTGCTCGTGAAGAACCCCGCCGGCTTCCGGCTCTCCCTCGCCTCGGCGTCGGCCGAGGACTACGCGACGATGATCGCGATCAACGACCAGTACGCGGACGGCCGCGACGTCTCCTGGCTGTGGGACGTGGACTTCGACCGGCTGCGCGAGGGCGGCGTGGACATGGTCTCGGGTGTGCGCGCGTGGGACATGGCTCTGCGCCTGGACTACGACCTCGTGCCCGTGGGCACCGTGGAGCCGGACCTGGAGACGGCCCTGCGGGACTTCATCGCGGGGTCGGGGGACCGGCCCATGCGCATCTTCTGCACCTACACGGCCATGCTGTCCCTGCGCAAGATCCTGGGCGGCATGACGCACGTGGCCGCGATCTAGGAGGACTCCGTGGCAGAGACCAGCACAGAACCGCTGCGCATCGTGCAGCTCTACCCCCGGGACATGAACATCTACGGGGACTGGGGGAACACCCTGACGCTGAAACGCCGCGCGGAACGCTACGGGCTCGCGGTGGAGGTGCACGACCACAACCCCGGCGACCCCTGGCCGGAGCACGCGGACCTCTTCGTGGGCGGCGGTGGGCAGGACTCGGGCCAGTTCCGCGTGGCGGAGGACCTCGCGGCGGTGGCCGGAAAACTGCACGACGCCGTGGCGCGCGGGGTGCCGATGCTCGCCATCTGCGGGCTGTACCAGCTCTTCGGGAAGAGCTTCCGCACCGGTGGGGGAGAGACCCTGCAGGGGATCGGGATCTTCGACCTGGAGACTGTGGCGGGTCCCGAACGGCTGATCGGCAACATCGTCACGGAGTCCCCGGAGCTGGGAACCATCGTCGGCTACGAGAACCACTCCGGGCTGACCCACCTGGGCGCGGGGCAGCAGCCGCTCGCCACGGTCGTGTCCGGGGCGGGCAACGACGGCCAGGACGGCACCGAGGGTGCGCGCACGGCCAACGTGCTGGGCAGCTACCTGCACGGGTCGATGCTGCCGAAGAACCCGGACGTCGCGGACTTCCTGCTCTCGGCGGCACTCGAGGCGCGGGGCGAGACGCTCCCGGAGAAGACCTTCGAGGACACGCTCGCCGAGCGGGCGCGCGAGGTCGCGAGCTCCCGGCCCCGCTGACGACGACGACCGGCCGGGAGCGCGGCCCGCGGGCCCCGCTCTGCCAGTGGCTTCCGAAGCCTGTGCCCCGGAACCCGGCCGTGCGGCGTCGTCGCCCGGACGTCGGACCGCCCGAGCCCGCGGGGCGGCGTCCTCCGGGACGAGTGCCGCGTGCCCCGGTGTGACAGCGCACGGGGCGCGCTCGGTATCATGGCAGTCAATCCACCACCGCGTCCGGCCCGAGAACGGCCGGACGCACTGTTTCGAGGAGGTCATCCATGTCAGGTCACTCCAAGTGGGCCACGACCAAGCACAAGAAGGCGGCGATCGACGCCAAGCGCGCGAAGGCGTTCGCCAAGTACATCAAGGGGATCGAGGTCGCGGCCCGCATGGGCGGCGCCGACACCTCCGGCAACCCGGCGCTCGAGCTCGCGGTCTCCAAGGCCAAGAAGAACTCGGTGCCCAACGACAACATCGACCGCGCGGTCAAGCGCGGTGCCGGCCTGACCGGCGAGACGATCGACTACACCGAGATCCTCTACGAGGCCCGCGGCCCGCAGGGCACCGCGCTGTACATCGAGTGCCTCACGGACAACAAGAACCGTGCGGCGTCCGAGGTGCGCGTGGCCGTGACCCGCCACGGCGGCTCCATGGCGGACTCCGGTTCGGTGGCGTACCTCTTCGAGCGCAAGGGCGTGGTCGAGGTCGCGAAGACGGACGGGCTGACCGAGGACGACGTCCTGATGGCCGTCCTGGACGCCGGCGCCGACGAGGTGCTCGACGAGTCGGACGTCTTCGAGGTGGTCAGCGAGGCCACGGACCTGCCCGCGATCCGCACGGCGCTGGACGAGGCCGGGCTCGAGTACAACAACGACGACCCCCAGTTCCGGGCCACAATGAAGGTGGACCTGGACGCGGACGGCGCGCGAAAGTTCCTCAAGCTCGCGGACGCCGTCGAGGAGCTCGACGACGTGCAGAACGTCTACTCCAACGCCAACATCCCGGCCGAGGTCATGGCCGAGCTCGAGGACGACGAGTAGGACCGTGCCGCGCACCGGGGACCGCGGGGGGCGACGTGTGCTCGCCGTGGACCCTGGTCTCACACGGTGCGGGTTCGCCGTGGTGGACATGTCCGCGCAGCGCACGGGCACGTTCGTGCACGTGCAGGTCAGCGGCACGAACGCGGACGAGGCGCTGGAGCGGCGCGTGCTGCGCATCATGGAGACCGCCGAGGAGCTGATCGAACGGTTCCGCCCGGACGTCGTGGCGGTGGAGCGCGTGTTCGCGCAGAACAACGCGCCCACGGTCGTCGGCACGGCCCAGGCCACCGGCGTCGTCATCGCGGCGGCCGCCCGACGCGGCATCCCCGTGGCCTGGCACACCCCGTCCGAGGTCAAGGCCGCGGTCACGGGTGACGGGTCCGCGGACAAGGAGTCGGTGAACCGCATGGTCGTGCGGATCCTTCGCCTGGACGCCCCGCCGCGACCCGCGGACGCCGCGGACGCCCTCGCCCTGGCGGTGTGCCACGGCTGGCGCGGCGGCGTCGCCGGGGTCAACGCGGCCGAGCGGACCTCCACCCACTCCGGGTCCAAACCCTCCCGAGCAAGCGCTCCCGGCGCACTGACACCCGCGCAGCAGGCGTGGCGGCGGGCCGAGACGGCCTCCCGCGCGCCGAGCCCGGGAAAGTCGCGGTCCACCGGTCGCCCCGGCGGGGCACGCTCCCGCTGAGCCGTCCCTCAGCGTGGGATCACAATGGCGCTGGGAGACGGCGCCGTGGAAGCCGACGCGCTGGACAACGATGCGTTTGAGAACGACGACGCCGCGCCACCGCGTGTCCCCGGGGCCGGGCGCGTCTTGGTACAGTGACCAGCAGTATTCGCACATGTGTTCGAACGCGCCGCGCGGCCGTTCCCCGGGTGGGGCGGCCGCGGCCGGGCGAGCACCCCGGTGGTTCAACCGCCGGGAGGACCGGCGGTCCCACCGCCACTGAGACGACCGGCCTGACGCCGGAAGAGGGGAGCGGACCGTGATTGCCTCGGTCACCGGTGAGGTGCAGTTCGTGGGCGCCACGCTCGCGGTGGTGGAGGTCTCGGGCTTCGGCGTCGAGGTCCACGCGAGCCCCCACACCCTCGCGGGGCTGCGGGTGGGTTCCACCACCCGGCTGCACACCGCGTACATTGCGAGGAAGGACGAGTCCCCCCTGCTCTTCGGCTTCTCCCGTGCGGACGAGAAGGAGGTCTTCACGGTGATGCTCGGCGTCTCCGGCGTGGGCCCGCGCACCGCACTGGCAGCGGTGTCCGTGCTCGGCCCGGACGACGCCCGCCGGGCGATCGCCGCGGGGGACGACAAGGCCTTCACCGCCGTACCCGGGATCGGCCCCAAGTCCGCCCGCAGGATCGTGCTGGAGCTGGCCGACAAGCTCGTGCTTCCCGAGCCGCCGCCCGCGCAGGGCGCCCAGCCGCAGATGCAGGTCTGGCGTGAGCAGGTCGTGGACGCGCTGACCGGTCTGGGCTGGAGCGAGAAGGACGCCACCCGCGGCATCGACGACGCCCTGCAGACCCAGCCCGAGCTCGCGGACTCCGGCAACGTGGCGGAGATCCTGCGCGCCGTCCTGTCCTGGCTCGGCACCTCCAAGGGCACTTCGCACGCCCGCACCGGGGGGCGCTGAGCATGGCCACCGACGACGGCGCGTCCGCCGGACAGCAGCGGCTCGTGGGCGCGGAGGGCGACTACGACGACCAGCAGCTCGAGGCCTCCCTGCGCCCGGGCACGCTCGACGACTTCGTGGGCCAGCAGCGCGTCCGCGCCCAGCTCTCGCTCGTGCTGGAGGCGTCCAAGCTGCGCGGCCGCACGGCGGACCACGTGCTGCTCTCGGGCCCGCCCGGGCTCGGCAAGACCACGCTGGCCATGATCATCGCCCAGGAGCTGGACGTCCCCCTGCGGATCTCCTCGGGTCCGGCCATCCAGCACGCCGGTGACCTCGCGGCCATCCTGTCCTCCCTGACCCACGGGGAGGTGCTCTTCCTGGACGAGATCCACCGCATGTCCCGCCCCGCGGAGGAGATGCTCTACATGGCCATGGAGGACTTCCGCGTGGACATCGTCGTGGGCAAGGGCGCGGGTGCCACCTCCATCCCGCTGGACCTCCCGCCGTTCACGCTCGTGGGCGCGACCACTCGTGCCGGCCTGCTGCCGGGGCCGCTGCGGGACCGCTTCGGGTTCACGGGCCACCTGGAGTTCTACTCCGTCCCGGAGCTCGAGCTCGTGCTGCGCCGTTCGGCAGCGCTGCTGGACCTGACCATGACCACGGAGGCGTTCACCGAGGTGGCCTCCCGGTCGCGGGGAACGCCCCGCATCGCGAACCGGCTGCTGCGCCGCGTGCGGGACTGGGCGCTTGTGCACGGTGTCGAGCGGATCGACGCGCGCGCGGCCGGTGCCGCACTGGACATGTACGAGGTGGACGTCCGCGGCCTCGACCGGCTCGACCGCAACGTGCTCTCCGCCCTGGTGGGCAAGTTCAACGGCGGTCCCGTGGGGCTGTCCACCCTGGCGATCGCCGTGGGGGAGGAGACCGAGACGGTGGAGACCGTGGCCGAGCCGTTCCTCGTGCGAGAGGGGCTGCTGGGGCGCACCCCGCGTGGCCGGATCGCGATGGCCGCGGCGTGGGAGCACCTGGGGCTCGAGGTCCCGGACCACGCGGCGTTCAAGGACCCGGCCCTGCGCACCGCCCTGGCCACGGACGCGGACCAGGAACAGGACGCGTCGTCCTAGCCGCTCCGGACACCGTCCAGCGGGTCACCAGATCCATCCCCTAAACTGAGTGCGAACCCGAGCGCGTGCTCGAGTCGTTCCCGCGGGTCAGCGGGGGCCCGCCACGCGCGACCCCTCGCACGACGACAGAACGGATCATTCGTGACGCTCCTCGCAGAAACCCAGGAAGCTGCTGCCGGCGGAGGTGGGACCGCGTGGTTCCTGCCCGTCATGCTCGTGGTGATGGTGCTGCTGCTCTGGCTGCCCATGCGCCGTCAGAAGAAGGCCCAGGCCGAGATGAAGGCCAAGCAGGCGACCATGGAACCCGGCACGCGCGTGATGACCAGCTTCGGCCTCTACGGCACGCTGCGGGACATGGACCGCGAGCAGAACAAGGCAGTCCTGGAGATCTCCCCGGGCCAGCTCGTCACCGTGCACTCCCAGACCGTGACCACCGTGGTGGACGAGACCCCCGCGGCCTCCGCTGCGGGCGAGGGCACCGTCGTCGACGGCGCCGCGCACACCGGCACCGCTGACAGCGGCATCGTGACCGGCACCACCGGTGGTGCGACCGCCGCCGGGAACCCCACCTCCGGGAACTCCACCTCCGAGACCCCCGCGGCGGGCACCACGACGGCCAGCGACGTCGCCCCGGAGCAGGACCACCGGACCTGGCGCGACGCCCGCGACGGCGAGGACCGCGGCACCACCACCAACTGATCCACCCCCCCCGCTGGGTTACGGGCCGATGACCTCGGCCCGTTTCTCATGCGTCGACCGGCCCGAGTGGCGCCGGTGACGGGCTCGTTGAAGGACGGCTATGGCAGCACAGAAGAAGACGTCGGGGACCCCCGGTGAGCACAGGGGCTCCCGCTGGCGCCGGCGCGGCACGTCGGAGGGGACGGGCTCGCGCGCGAGCGGCTCGAAGGGCACGGGCGGGGGTGCCACGCCGCGGCCGCGCTCGGGAGCCGCCGTGGCGGCGTCGTCGGCCCGCAAGGCACTGCTCGCACTCGTGGCCGTGGCCGCGATCCTGGCGGGGGTGCTGGTCTACGGGGTCAGCACGGACCGCACGGGCTGGAGCCCGAAGCTCGCCCTGGACCTCGAGGGCGGCACGCAGATGGTGCTCTCGCCTACCCTGCAGGGTGACGACGCCGGGCAGGAGATTTCCCAGGAGCAGCTGGACCAGGCGGTGGAGATCATCCGCCAGCGCGTGGACGGCGCGGGTGTCTCCGAGGCGGAGATCACCACCCAGTCCGGGCGCAACATCGTGGTCTCGATGCCGGGAGTTCCCTCGAGCGAGACGCGCGACCTGATCCAGACCTCGGCGCAGATGGCGTTCCGTCCCGTGATCACCACGGGTGCCGGTGCCGCCGTCCCCGAGGACCAGCGCACGGATCCGAAGTCCATCCCGGAGCCGGACGCCAAGCCCACGAACTCCTCGGACCCCAACTGGGTGACCCGTGAGCTCTACGCCGAGTACGAGGCGCTGGACTGCACCAAGGGACAGTCGCAGGAGGAGCGCGCCGCGCAACCGCAGGACAAGGCCGTGGTCGCGTGCGACACGCAGGGCGGCTCCGAGAACAGCACCAAGTTCATCCTCGGGCCGGTGGAGATCCCCGGCACCGAGATCTCGGACGCGTCCTACGCGCAGGCCACGAACTCCCAGGGCCACGCCACGGGCGGTTTCGCGGTCAACCTGCAGTTCGACGAGCAGGGCACCAAGACCTTCAAGGAGCTCTCCGAGCGCCTCTACAGCCTGGGCCAGAGCAGCCAGGGCGATCCCCGCTCGCAGTTCGCCATCGTGCTGGACGGCTCCGTGATCTCCGCGCCGAGCATGAACTCGGTCATCACGGACGGCAAGGCGCAGATCACGGGCAACTTCACGGAGGACGAGGCGAAGTTCCTCTCCCAGCAGCTGAAGTACGGCGCGCTGCCGGTGTCCTTCTCGATCGACTCGGAGCAGCAGGTCTCCGCGACGCTCGGCAGCGACCAGCTGCGCATGGGCATCGTGGCCGGCCTGATCGGTCTGGCGCTCGTGTGCATCTACTCGCTGTTCCAGTACCGCTGGCTGGGGCTGGTGACCATCGCGTCGCTCGTGGTGGCCGGTGTGCTCACGTACCTCGCGATCACCCTGCTCGGCTGGGGCGCCAACTACCGCCTCTCGCTCGCCGGCGTGGCGGGCCTGGTGGTGGCGATCGGCCAGACCGCCGACTCGTTCATCGTCTACTTCGAGCGCATCCGCGACGAGATCCGCGCCGGGCGCACGATCCCCGCCGCGGTGGACCACGGCTGGCAGCGGGCCCGACAGACGGTGCTCGCCTCCAAGGCCGTGAACCTGCTGGCCGCGGTGGTCCTGTACTTCGTGGCCGTGGGCAACGTGCGCGGCTTCGCGTTCACCCTGGGCCTGACCGCCATCGCGGACCTGCTGGTCGTGTTCCTGTTCACGCACCCGGTCATGGTGCTGCTGGCCCGCACGCGCTACTTCGGCTCCGGCGCCAAGAACTCCGGGCTGGACCCGGAGGCCCTCGACGCCGTGCCGCTCTACCGCGGCGCCGGGCGGCTGCGCGACCCCTCCGAGAACGACGGCCTCACGATCGCCGAACGACGACGCCGCGCGGCCCGCGAGACCGCCGCCGGTGACGGCACGGCGTCGTCCTCCGCCCACTCCGACCCCCAGGAGGCCCAGCGATGAGCAACCGACTCGCGCGATTCGGCAACGACCTGCACAGCGGGCGCCGCTCCTACCCGTTCGTCCAGAAACGGGGGCTGTGGCTCGCGGTGAGCCTGGCGCTCGTGGTGGTCTCCGTGCTGATCCCCGTGGTCAAGGGTGGGTTCAACCTGGGCATCGACTTCACCGGTGGCTCCGAGTTCACGGTCTCGGGCGTCGAGAACACGGACGTGTCCCTCGGCCAGCGCGCCGTGGCGGGCACCCCCGGCGCGGACGAGGCCACGGTCACCAACATCGCCCCCGGCACCATGCGGGTGCAGACCCAGCAGCTCGACGACGACCAGACGCTGAGCGTGAAGTCCAAGCTGCAGGACTCCTACGGGGTGGGCGAGGACCAGGTGACCTCGAACTTCGTGGGTCCCACGTGGGGTCAGGGCGTTACTCAGCAGGCGCTGTGGGGCCTGCTGGTCTTCGTGGTGCTGGCCCTGGCGCTGATGGCGCTGTACTTCCGCACGTGGAAGATGTCCGTGTCCTCGATCGCCGCGATGCTCGTGACCGTGGTGGTCACGGGCGGCGTCTACTCGCTCGTGGGCTTCGAGATCACCCCCTCCGCGGTGATCGGCTTTCTCACGGTGCTCTCGTACTCGCTCTACGACTCGGTGGTGGTCTTCGACAAGGTCCGGGAGAACACGGCGGGGCTGCTGGACGGCAGCGCCCCCGCGGAGCGCGCGAAGCGCACGTACGGGGAGCAGGTGAACCTGGCGGTGAACCAGACGCTCGTGCGCTCGATCAACACCTCCGTGGTGGGCATCCTGCCCGTGGGCTCCATCCTGTTCATCGGTGCCTACCTGCTGGGCGCGGGAACCCTGAAGGACCTCTCGCTCTCCCTGTTCGTCGGCATCATCGTGGGAACGCTGGCCACGCTGTTCGTGGCGGCGCCGCTGTACTCGTGGCTGCGCGACCGCGATCCCGCCGTCCGCGACCAGGCCCGGAAGGTGCTGGAGGAGCGGACCACGGACGCGCCCCCGGTCAGTTCGGACCCCGTCTCCGCCTGAGTCCGGACACCCGGACCACCGGCCCCACCAGGGCTCATGCCCCGCGGCCCCCGTGCACAGAGCACGGGGGCCGCGGCATTACACTGGGTCATCAGCCGCGCCGGGCCAGGATCCCACCTCCCCGGCACCGCGGCACGGTGAGGAGGCCACGGCTCATGTCCAGCACGTCCGACCACGCGGGTGCCCGCACCCCCTCCGGCTCTCCCGCGCCCACCTCCGGGGGATCCGCCGAGGCCACGGCCGTTGCGACGACGGCGCGCACGGCGTCGTCGGAGTCCGCTCCCGCGTCCGCCGACAGCACCGGCGCGGCCACGGATCGCACGGCGCCGGTGGCACCGGCCTCTCGGACTGCCGAGGACACGGGTCACGCCACGTCGCCGGGATCGGCACCCACGTCCGCCGTGGGAACCAGCGCGGCCGCGGACGGCGCGTCGCGCGCGGCCGGCGGTCAGCGCACCGCCGTGGCCCGCGGGGACTTCAGCGGAACCCACTTCGTGCTGCCCGCCTCGCGCCCGGTCTTCGGCCGTGCCGTGTTCCCGGGGCGCAGCGAGAAGACCCGTTCCACGCTGTCCGTGCTGAGCGGGGAGTCCGTGCCCAGCTCGCCCGTGCTCGTGCCGCTGCTGCGCACGGTGCAGAACTCGCACCCCGAGCAGGACCTCACCGTGCTGGAGCGCGCCTTCGCCGTGGCGGACGCCCACCACGAGGGCCAGAAGCGCAAGTCCGGAGACCCGTACATCACCCACCCGGTGGCCGTGACCACGATCCTCGCCGAGCTCGGCATGACGGGCGCGACCCTGGTGGCCGGGCTGCTGCACGACACGGTGGAGGACACGCCCTACACGCTGGACGAGCTGCGGGACGAGTTCGGCGAGGAGGTCGCCGAGCTCGTGGACGGCGTGACCAAGCTGGACAAGATCCAGTACGGGGAGAACGCCCAGGCGGAGACCGTCCGCAAGATGATCGTGGCCATGGCCAAGGACATCCGCGTGCTGGTCATCAAGCTCGCGGACCGGCTGCACAACGCCCGCACGTGGCGCTTCGTCTCCTCCGAGTCCTCGGGCCGCAAGGCGCGCGAGACCCTGGAGATCTTCGCGCCGCTGGCCCACCGGCTGGGCATGAACACGATCAAGTGGGAGCTCGAGGACCTGTCCTTCGCCGCGCTCTACCCGAAGGTCTACGACGAGATCGTGCGCATGGTGGGGGAGCGGACCCCCGAGCGGGAGCGGCACCTGGCGCAGATCCGCGGGGAGATCGGCGAGGCGCTGGACGCCTCCGGGATCGAGGCGACCATCACGGGCCGGCCCAAGCACTACTACTCGATCTACCAGAAGATGATCGTGCGCGGGAAGGACTTCGACGAGATCCACGACCTGCAGGCCGCCCGCGTGCTCGTGAACTCGGTGCGCGAGTGCTACGCCGCCCTCGGCGTGCTGCACGCCAAGTGGCGGCCGCTGCCCGGGCGGTTCAAGGACTACATCGCCATGCCCAAGTTCAACATGTACCAGTCGCTGCACACCACGGTGATCGGTCCGAACGGGCGGCCCGTGGAGATCCAGATCCGCACCCACGAGATGCACCGCCGCGCGGAGTACGGCGTGGCGGCGCACTGGAAGTACAAGGACAAGGTCAACCAGGCGAACTCCGCCACGCCCAAGGCCAAGGAGGGCGAGCTGAACTGGCTCAGCTCCCTGGTCTCCTGGCAGGAGGAGGCGAAGGACTCCTCGGACTTCCTGGACTCGCTGCGCTACCAGATCAACACCGCCGAGGTGTACGTGTTCACGCCCAAGGGTGAGGTCATGGCACTGCCCGCGGGCTCCACCCCGGTGGACTTCGCGTACGCGGTGCACACGGAGGTGGGCAACCGCACCATCGGTGCGCGGGTCAACGGCAAGCTGGCCCCGCTGTCCTCCACGCTGCAGCACGGGGACCGGGTGGAGATCCTCACCTCCAAGTCGGAGCAGGCCGCGCCCTCCCAGGACTGGCTCAAGTTCGTGGGCTCCCCGCGCGCCCGCACCAAGATCCGCCAGTGGTTCTCCAAGGAGCGCCGCGAGGAGGCCATCGAGCGCGGCAAGGACATGCTCACCAAGGCCCTGCGCAAGCACCACCTGCCGCTGCAGCGCACGGTCACGAGCGAGTCCCTGCTCGCGGTGGCCCAGGACTTCAACCGCGGGGACGTGGCGGCCCTCTACGAGGCCCTCGGCTCGGACGCGGTCAGCGCCCAGCAGGTGGTCGAGAAGCTGCTGGAGCACCTGGGCGGTGCGGACGGCACGGAGGAGGACCTCGCAGAGGTCACGCGTGTCACCAAGCCGGTGCGCTCCGGCGTGGCGGATGCGGGAGTGCTCGTGCAGGGCGCCTCGGACGTCTACGTGAAGATCGCCCGCTGCTGCACGCCGGTGCCCCCGGACGAGATCGTGGGCTTCGTGACCCGCGGCTCGGGGATCTCGGTGCACCGCGTGGACTGCGCCAACATGAAGGCGCTGCCGGAGGGCGACAACCGCGTCAAGCAGGTCTCCTGGGCACCCACGCAGTCCTCACTGTTCCTCGTGGAGATCCAGGTGGAGGCGCTGGACCGCAAGTCCCTGCTCTACGACGTCACGCGCGTGCTGTCCGAGAACCACGTGAACATCCTCTCCGCCCAGGTGCACACCTCGCGGGCGCGCCTGGCGATTTCCCGGTTCTCCTTCGAGATGGGCGACACCCGCTACCTGGACCACGTGCTGAACCAGGTGCGGCGCATTGACGGCGTCTACGACGTGTACCGCGTGTCGGGCCACCAGCCCGTGGCCTCCTAGGCCGGAGCGCTCTCGTCCATCCCTCGGGAGAGCTTGCGCACCCGCGTGAGCGCCGCGCGCCGTCCGGGGGTCTTGGGCATGGTCTCCAGGTCGTGGCGCACGTCCTCGGGCGCGCACCGCAGCCGTGACGCGCCCATGAGAGCGAGCAGGGCGGCGTCGCCGGCGGGACCCGGAACGTACAGCGCGATGTCCGTCGCCGTGCGCCGCGGAGTGGTCAGCGAGATCCCGTGCAGCGTCACGACGTCCTCCGGAGCGAGGCTCGTCTGGTGCAGCACGATCCCCGGCGGCACGGTGGCCGTGGTGCGCGCGCCCTTGTCCACGAGCACGGGCAGGGGCGAGGGCTCCGGGGCGCAGCGGTAGAACCACGCCGCGCCCAGCCGCCCCATCACACCCCGGCGCTGCAGGTTGCCCGGAACCACCCGGCTCAGCACCACCGCCCGCAGGGAGTCCGTGACGGGCTGGGACGCATGCACGTGGGCGTCCAGCAGTTCACGGCGCAGCACGCCGTCCACGGTCATGGCGTGCAGCTCCGCGCGGCTGAACGGGTGGCCGGGCAGGAACACGGTGTACGCACCGTCGTAGCGGGGACCGGAGGGGCGCAGCGAGGGGGCGAGGGAGGTCATGGACCCATCCCACCCCACGAGCGGCGGCAACGGCAGACCCGTGCCGCACCTGTGGAGAACCCACGCGAAGCGCCCCCGCCCGGCGGACCGGAGCGGGGGCGCTGGCTGTGACAGGGCCGGAACGGGACCCTCTCAGCAGGACACCCGGGAAGGCACGCTGTCAGCGGTGCCCTCCCGGTGCGGGCGTCAGCCCAGTTCGGAGGCGGAGGCCTGCAGTGTGGCGAGCCACTGCTCGCTCGTGGCCAGGTCCTTCTCCAGGGAGGCGGCCTTCTTCTCGTTGCCGGAGGCGCGGGCGGCCTCGACCGCCGCGCGCTGGTCCGCAATCTTGCTCTCCAGCTGGGAGAGCATCGAGTTCGAGCGCGCCTTCGTCTCCGGGTCGGTGCGACGCCACTTGTCGTCCTCGGCCTTCTTAACGGCGTCCTCGACCGAGCGCAGCTCGTTCTCCACGCGGCGCATGTGGGCGCGCGGTACCTTGCCTGCCTCCTCCCAGCGCTGCTGGATCGAGGCGAGCTTCTTCTTGGCGGTCTCGAGGTCCTTGACCGGCAGGATCTGCTTCGCCTCCGCGAGCAGCTTCTCCTTCACGCCCAGGTTGCCCTCGAACTCCTTGTCGATCTGCTCGTTCGCGGCCTTGCGGGCGTTGAAGAACACGTCCTGCGCGGCGCGGAACCTGGACCACAGGGCGTCGTCGTCCTTGCGGGAGGCGCGCGGGGACTGCTTCCAGCGGTCCATGAGCTCGCGGTACTTCCCGGCGGTCTCGCCCCAGTCCGTGGAGGAGGACAGGGCCTCGGCCTCGGCGATCAGACCCTGCTTGACGCGCTTGGCCTTCGCATTGGTCTCGTCCAGGGAGGAGAAGAACGCCTTGCGGTGGCGGTCGAACGTGGTGCGCGCCTTGCGGAAGCGCTTCCACAGGGCGTCCTCGTCCGACTTGGACAGCCGCCCGCCCGAGCGCTGGTGCTCCTGCCACTGCGTGAACAGCTGCTCCATCCGGGCGGAGGACTGCTTCCACTGGGTCTTCTGGGGGTCCTGGGCGGCAACCCCCTCGGCCTCCTCCACGATGGCCGTGCGGCGGGCCAGCTGCTCGGCCTTGTGCTTCTTCGACTCCTCGCGCTCGCGCTCCAGCGCGACGCGGATGGCGTCCTCGAGCGTGTCCAGGCGCGTGGAGAGGTCCACGAGGTCACCCACCATGGCGTGCGCGTCCACCTGCTCCCGCACGTGCTGCACGGTCTTGCGCATCTCGCCGGCGGGAGCCTTGGCCGCGATGCGCTGCTCGAGCAGCTCGACCTGCGCCTCGGCGTCGTCGAACTTGCGCGCGAAGTAGGCCAGCGCCTCGTCGCTCGTGGCGTCCGGGAACTGGCCGCACTCGTACTCGGTGCCCCGGACCGTGACGTACACGGTGCCGTTCTCGTCCGCGCGGCCGAACGCCTTGGCGCGGGCCACTGACTC
>NZ_RBMB01000020.1:0-66856 GCF_003989485.1 Kocuria sp. HSID17590
TGACACCCAACACCCCCAGGAAACGGGAAAACACCTGAAAAGGCGTCGGGCCATCAACCAAAAATATAAAACTTTGGTATCAACAAACTAGACACACTATTGAGTTGACAAACAACACACCACAACGCGATCCACTGCTCTTTGCAGGTTCACCACGTTCGGTTGACGACCGGATCACTGCCGGTCAGATTTGTTCGCTGCTTCCGCGGGCCAAGTGGCCCTCCGTGAAGCGGCTTGTACAGCTTAGTTCGGCTTGCTCGGCGTGTCAACTTGACTGTTCAAGCCGATCCGCTTCGCTGGTTCCGAAGCTCGGTAACCGTAGCATGAACGAGGTCCGAATTTCTCGGGCTGATCTTTGCCGGCCACCCGCCGCCGCTCGGTCCCTTCCGGGCCTTCGTCGCGACGACTCGGAATACATTACACACGACTCGGGACCGGCGCAAAACGCCGGTCCCGAGCTGAAGAGGGGTCTGATGGGTGCTGGTCGCGGCCGGTTTAGGCGCCGAAGGTGACCGCCGCGAGGTTCTTCTTCCCTCGACGCAGCAGGGCGAAGCGGCCGTGCAGCAGGTCCGACTCGCCGATCACGGCGTCCTCCCCCGTGACCTTGTGGTTGTTCACCGAGGCGCCGCCCTCCTTGAGGACCCGCCGCGCTGCGGACTTGGAGTCGGAGAGGCCCGTGGCCACGAGCAGGTCCGAGACCAGGTGCTCCCCTGCCGCCACCTCCGCGTGGGGAAGTGCGGCGGCCACCGCGGCGAGGGTCTCCTCGTCCAGGTCCTCGAAGGAGCCGCGGCCGAACACGGCGGCGGACGCCTCGATCGCCTTGCGCGTGGCCTCCTCCCCGTGGACAAGCGTGTTGACGTCCGCGGCGAGCACGCGCTGCGCCTCCCGCCGGTACGGCTCCTCCTCCGTGAGCCTGCCCAGCTCCTCGATCTCTTCCCTGGTGCGGAACGTGAAGACCTTGAGCCGGTCCACCACGTCCGCGTCAGCGGTGTTGAGCCAGAACTGGTAGAAGGCGTAGGGAGAGGTGAGCTCAGGGTTGAGCCAGATCGCGTTGCCCTCGGACTTGCCGAACTTGGTGCCGTCCGAGTTGGTGATCAGCGGCGTGCCGATGGCGTGGACCGTGGCCCCCTCCGTCTTGCGCACCAGCTCCGTTCCGGAGGTGAGGTTGCCCCACTGGTCGGAGCCGCCGGTCTGCAGCACGCAGTCGTACTGGCGGTAGAGGTTCAGGAAGTCCAGGCCCTGCAGGATCTGGTAGCTGAACTCGGTGTAGGAGATCCCTTCCTCCGAGTTCAGACGCTTGGCCACGATGTCCTTCTTGATCATGGTGCCCACGCGGAAGTTCTTGCCGATGTCCCGCAGGAAGTCGATGGCGGACAGCGGCGCGGTCCAGTCCAGGTTGTTGACCATCCTGGCCGGGTTCTCCCCCTCGAAGGAGAGGAAGCGCTGTACCTGCTCACGCAGCAGGTCCACCCACTCCGCCACCGTCTCGCGGGAGTTGAGGATCCGCTCGGAGGTCTGCCGCGGATCACCGATCAGACCGGTGGAACCTCCCACCAGTCCGAGCGGGTGGTGGCCGGCGAGCTGCAGCCGGCGCAGCAGGAGCAGCTGGACGAGGTGGCCCAGGTGCAGCGACGAGGCGGTGGGGTCGAAGCCGCAGTAGTACGTGATCGGGGGGCCGTCGACCACTTCGCGCAGCGCCTCCGGATCGGTGGAGACCTGGATGAGTCCGCGCCAGTTCAGCTCGTCCCACAGGGACGTGAAGGAGGGGTCGTTGTGCTGCGAGGTGAGATCGGTGGTCGACACGGGGACTAAGTTATCAGGCCCTCGCAGCGCCGACGACGCCGCCCGCCGCGGCGCCGTCGTCCCCGCCCGGTGCCGCGTGCCTGACCCCGGCCGCGACCCCGTCGGAAGCCGGAGGCGCGCCACCGTCCGCCGCCGCCCCGGGCCCCGCCGGCTCCACACCCGCGGGCATGCCGTGGGCCGCCACGAGGTAGAGCCGCTGGGTGGGTCGCGTCATGGCCACGTAGAGGTTGCCTGGGCCGCCGGACGGGTCCGCCTCGATCTCGGCGGGTTCCACGACCACCACGGAGTCGAACTCCAGACCCTTGGCATCCCAGGGCGTGAGGACCATGATGCGCCGGTCGAGACTGCGCATCCCGGCGGCCACGAGTCCCGGGAACGCACGCTCGAGGGCAGAGCCGACCGCCGCGATCCGTCGACCGGGACACACCACCCCCACCAGCCCTCCGGAGAGCAGCTCCAGCTCCCGGCCCACGGACGCGACGACCTCCTCGGTCACGGCGTCGTCCGAGGCGGCGGGCACCAGCACGGGAGGGTCCCCGTCCCGCACGGCCGTGGGGTGCGACACCGTGAGTCCCGCGGCGCGGGCCACCCGGACCGCGGCGTCTGCGATCGGCTGGGGCGTGCGGTAGTTCACCGTGAGCTCCTCGAGCGTGAAGCGCTCCCCCACGAACGGCTCCAGCGCACCCTGCCAGGTGGTCGCCGCGGCCGCGTTGCCCGCCTGGGCGATGTCCCCCACCACGGTGAACGACTTCAGCGGGCAGCGCCGCATGAGCACGCGCCACTGCATGGGCGAGAGCTCCTGGGCCTCGTCCACGACCACGTGGCCGTAGGCCCAGGTGCGGTCCGACGACGCCGCCTCGGCCGCCGTGACGCGGTGCGGCGCCTCCGCGTTGAACGCCGTGAGCTGCTCCACGGTCACCACGCCCTGCGCCCCGATGTCCTCGAAGCCCTCCGCCATGGTCTCCAGCGCCTTCTGCGCGGACTCCTGGGCCTTGCGCTCTTCGACGGAGCGGTCCCCGCGCACCTTGATCCCGGCCGTGTCGAAGTCCCCGAGCAGCTCCGCCGCCTCGTCGAGCAGCGCGACGTCCGCCACGGTGAGGGGCGCGTCCACGGGACGCAGCAGCCGAGCCACCTGCTCGTCGGTCAGCTCGGGGGCCGCGGAGCGCAGGTAGCGCTCCTTCCCGAAGAGCTGGGAGACGAGCTGCTGGGGAGTCAGGGGCAACCACAGGAGGTTGAGCGCGATGCGCACCTCCCGGCTCTGCCGCAGGTCCTCCCGCAGGTAGGAGCGGTCCATCGTGGAGCCGGACTTCTCGTTGAGCTCCGCCCCCAGGGCGTCTGCGAGCTCCTTGACGACCACCTTCACGAAGGTCTCGCGGGCCTCGTTGTGCGGCTTGCCAGTGGCGCGGGCCCGCTCCCGGGCACGGCGCACGAGTGCGCGGTCGAGCTTGACGGTGTGGCCGTCCACCGAGAGCCACTGCGTCCTCTCGGGAAGCTTCTGCCGGTCCGCAACGGCGCGCCGGACAACGTCCACCATGTGCAGCCCGGACTTCCAGCGCGCCACCCAGGGGTCCTCCTCGACCGTGCCGTGCACCCCCGGGTAGAGGTCCGCCAGCGAGGACATCACCACGCCCGTCTCCCCCAGCGCCGGCAGCACCCGCTCGATGTACCAGAGGAAGGAGGAGGACGGACCCACGATCAGCACGCCGGACTTCGCGAGGCGCTCACGGTGCTCGTAGAGCAGGTACGCCGCGCGGTGCAGGGCCACGGCCGTCTTGCCGGTGCCCGGCCCGCCCTGCACCACCCGCACCCCGGAGAGCGGTGCGCGGATAATGCGGTCCTGCTCTGCCTGGATGGTGGCGACGATGTCCGTCATGCGCCCGGTGCGCTCGGAGTTCAGGGCGGCGATCAGCGCGCCCTCGCCGTGGACCACGTCGTCTCCGGAGAGGGCCTCGGGATCGAAGACGTCGTCCTCCAGTGCGGTGACCTCCCGGCCGTCCATGATGAGGTGGCGACGGCGCACGAGGTCCATGGGGTTCGCGGCCGTGGCCTGGTAGAACGCCCCGGCCTCCCGGGCGCGCCAGTCCAGCACGAGCCGCTGGTGGTCCTCGGTCGCCAGCCCCAGGCGGCCCACGTAGTGGCGTTCGCCGCCCGCGGTGTCGAGCCGCCCGAAGACCAGGCGCTCGTCCACGGAGTTCAGCTGGGCGAGTCGGTCCTCGTAGTAGGTGGCAAAGGCGTCCCGCTCGGAGCGGGCCTGGTGACCACCGCCGAAGTGGGTGGTCCGGACCTTGCGCAGCTCGCGGTCGCTGAGCTCCCGCAGCTCGTCCAGCCGGGCGTAGGCCCCTGCCACGTACCGGCGCTCGTCCTCGAGCTGCCGGGACACATCCACCGCTGCGGAATCCTCCACGAACTTCACCTCACGCACCCTGCCGACGGAACCGGTCGCTCAACCGGCGATCGACCATCCTACCGCCCGTCGGGTGCGCCCCCGCGGGTCAGACGCGCAGGAGCGCGCGGACCCGGTGCCCGCCCAGCTGGGTGCGTCCGCGCAGGGCCGTGAGCTCCATGATCACGCCGAAGCCCGCCACGTTGTAGCCGCCGCGGGTCAGCAGCGCGGAGGCCGCGCCGAGAGTGCCGCCGGTCGCGAGGACGTCGTCGAGCACGAGCACGCGCGAGCCCCGTGGGGCGTCGTCGGTGTGGATCTCCAGCGTTCCCGTGCCGTACTCGAGGTCATAGGACTGGGACAGGGTCTCGCGGGGCAGCTTGCCCGCCTTGCGCACCGGGATGATGCCGGCCCCGGAGGCGTAGGCCACGGCGGCGGCGATCATGAACCCCCGTGCCTCGACACCCGCCACGCAGTCGTACTGGCCCCGGAAGGCGTCCACGAGCGCGTCCACCGTCCGGCGGAAGCCCTCCCCGTCCGCGAACAGCGGCGTGAGGTCGCGGAAGACCACCCCCGGTTCGGGGTGGTCCGGGATCTTCTCGCACAGCCGGTCGATCATCTGTTCAACGGATTCAGTCACCCGCCCATGGTATCCGCCGGGCACGCCCCCACTCGCCGCCGCGCGGCTCACCGGCTGCGCCGACGCTTGACCGCGGCCTTGCGGTAGGGGGACACGGTCGGGTCCCCCGCGATCGCGAAGCGCCACGGGTAGGTGTCCGTGCCGCCCTCGCCGGAGACCCCCGTCCGGGGGGTCACGACGACGTCGCCCACCGCTTCCTGCCGCAGCGCGAGTCCCGTCCACGCCGGGCCGGGCGTGCGGAGCACGGCCTGCTCCGCGAGCGCCACGGGGTCGTCGGAACGACCGAGGTCGACCAGCGCGGCGCCGTCGTCCTCCCGCGAGAGACCGAGTGCCTGCGCCACGTTGCCCGGGCCGCGGGCGAGTGCCACGAACGGCGGCTCGGAGCTGCGGTTGGCGAGCCGACGGCGCAGGGCGACGTCCTCGCCGAGCACCACCTCCCCGGAGCGCACGAGGATCCCGCCGCCGGTGCCCTCACCCCGGCACACGAAGTTCACGGCGTGGTGCAGCCCGTACGTGAAGTACACGTAGATCCGCCCCGGCGCCTCGAACATGGACGCGTTGCGCGCGGTGCGGCCGCGGTAGGTGTGGGCGCCCGGGTCCGGCAGGTCGGAGTCGTGCGGGCCGCCGTAGGCCTCCAGCTCGGTGAGGCGCACGGCCACCGTGCCGCCGGGCAGGGCGCAGACGAAGACCGCGCCGAGAAGTCTCGGGGCGACGTCGGGCGCCCGGCCCAGCAGCAGCTCCTGCAGTCCCTGCGTCACGAGACCACGGGCTCGCGCGCCTCGAAGCCCGCGAGCGCGGCCATCCGCCGTTCGAGCTCGGCGAGCTGCTGCGCCACCGCGTCCGGGGCGGTGCCGCCCTGGGAGCTGCGGGAGGCGAGCGAGCCCTCGACCGTGAGCACCTCGCGCACACCCGGGGTGAGGTGCTCGGAGATCCGTGCGAACTGCTCGTCGGTGAGGTCCCACAGCTCGATGCCGTGCTCCTCGCACACGCGCACGGCGTCGCCGGAGATCTCGTGGGCCTCGCGGAAGGGGACCCCCTGCCGGACGAGCCACTCGGCCACGTCCGTGGCGAGCGCGAAGCCCTGCGGCGCGAGCTCGGCCAGGCGCTCGGTGTGGAACGAGAGGGTGCCCATCATCCCCGCCACGGCGGGCAGCAGCACCTCGAGCTGGTCGATCGCGTCGAAGACCGGCTCCTTGTCCTCCTGCAGGTCACGGTTGTAGGCGAGCGGCAGGCCCTTGAGCGTGGCCAGCAGCCCGGCGAGGTCACCGATCAGCCGCCCGGCCTTGCCGCGCGCGAGCTCCGCGACGTCCGGGTTCTTCTTCTGGGGCATGATCGAGGAGCCGGTGGAGTAGGCGTCGTCCAGCGTGACGAACGAGAACTCCTTGGTGGCCCACGTGGTGACCTCCTCGCTCATGCGCGAGACGTCCACCGCGGCCATGGCGCACACCCACGCGAACTCCGCGTAGACGTCCCGGGACGCGGTGCCGTCGATCGAGTTGAAGACGGCGGAGTCGAAACCGAGCTCCGCGGCGACGGCGTTGGGGTCCAGGCCCAGCGAGGACCCCGCGAGCGCGCCGGAGCCGTACGGGGAAACCGCCGCGCGGGCGTCCCAGTCCACGAGGCGCTCGACGTCGCGCAGCACCGCCCACGCGTGGGCCAGCAGGTGGTGGGACAGCAGCACCGGCTGGGCGTGCTGCAGGTGCGTGCGCCCGGGCATGGGGGCGTGGGGGTGACGGCGCGCCTGCTCCACGAGGGCGCGCACCACGTCCAGCAGGTTGCGCGCGATGATCGAGGCGTGGTCGCGCAGGTACATGCGCCCCAGCGTGGCGATCTGGTCGTTGCGCGAGCGCCCCGCCCGCAGCTTGCCGCCCAGCGCGGGGCCGGCACGCTCGATCAGTCCGCGCTCCAGGCAGCCGTGGACGTCCTCGTCCGACTCGGCCGGGACGTACGCGCCGCTGCGCACGTCCGCCTCCAGACGGTCCAGCGCGTCGATCATCCCGCTCAGCTCCTCGGCAGTGAGCAGGCCCGCGGCGTGCAGCACCCGGGCGTGGGCGCGCGAGCCCGCGATGTCGTAGGGCGCGAGACGCCAGTCGAACTGGGTGGACTTGCTCAGCGCGGCCAGCGCGTCCGCCGGTCCCCCGGCGAAACGGCCGCCCCACAGGGCGCCCTCGTTGGTTCCGTGCTGCTCGTGCTGGGCCATGGTGCTCCTCGTGGACGGTGGTGGATCGGTGCGCCCCCGGCGGTGTGCGCCAGTGGCGCGGGGCGGTGCGCCGGGGCGGTCTGCCGCGACGACGTGACGGGGACGTCGGTGCGGGGGCGACGACGCGCGGCGGGGTCCCGTGCGCGTCGAACGGCCGGGCTCCAGTCTAGGAGCCCGGCCGTTCGTCACCGCGTCCGCGGGGGTGCGCCGCCCGCGGCGCGTGGGATCAGTCCTCGCCCAGGTTCTGCTCGCGCCGGGACGCGACCTTGGAGGACATTCCGAACAGCTCGATGAAACCGCGCGCGTTGGACTGGTCGAACGAGTCGCCCTCGTCGTAGGTGGCGAGGTTGAAGTCGTAGAGACCCGTGTCCGAGCGCCGCCCGGTCACGGTGGCCCGGCCCGCGTGCAGCTCCATGCGGATGTCGCCGTTGACGTACTTCTGCGTGTCGTCGATGAACACGTCCAGGGACTTCTTCAGCGGTGAGAACCACTGGCCGTCGTAGACCAGCTCGGTCCAGCGCTGGCCCACGGTCTTCTTGAAGCGGGCCTGCTCGCGCTCGACCGTGACGTTCTCGAGCTCCTTGTGGGCGGTGATCAGCGCCATGGCACCCGGGGCCTCGTAGATCTCGCGGGACTTGATGCCCACCAGGCGGTCCTCGACGATGTCGATCCGGCCCACGCCCTGCGCGCCCGCCCGACGGTTCATCTCCTGGATGGCCTGCAGCGGGGTCACGGGCTTGCCGTCCAGCGCCACCGGAACACCGCGCTCGAACGAGATCACGACCTCGTCCGCGGCGGGCGGGAACGTGGGATCGTCCGTGTAGTCGTAGACGTCCTTGGTGGGACCGTTCCAGATGTTCTCCAGGAAGCCCGTCTCCACGGCTCGACCCCACACGTTCTGGTCGATGGAGAACGGGTTCTTCTTGGTGGTCACGATGGGGAGCTCGTTCTTCTCCGCGTAGGCGATGGCCTTCTCACGGGTCAGCGCGAGGTCCCGCACCGGGGCGATGCACTTGAGCTCGGGGCCGAGCGTCTGGATGCCCACCTCGAAGCGGACCTGGTCGTTGCCCTTGCCCGTGCAGCCGTGGGCCACGGTGGTGGCCCCGAACTGCTTGGCCGCGGCCACCAGGTGCTTGACGATCACCGGGCGGGAGACCGCCGAGACCAGCGGGTAGGAGTCCATGTAGAGGCCGTTGGCCTTCAGCGCCGGCATGCAGTACTCGCTCGCGAACTCGTCCCGGGCGTCCGCGACGTAGGCCTCCACGGCACCGCAGTCCAGGGCGCGCTGACGGATGGTCTCGAGGTCCTCGCCGCCCTGTCCGACGTCCACGGCCACGGCGATCACCTCGGCACCGGTCGCCTCACCGATCCACCCGATGGCCACGGACGTGTCCAGCCCACCCGAGTAGGCCAATACCACGCGATCACTCACGGCGTTCTCCTCACACACTGCTCAACGACGACACTGACTGCGCGGGACGACCCGCGCTCCGTGCATGACTATACACAACTGTCGTTATTTATGCATCGAGCGAGAGCTCGCGCTTGAGGATCTTACCCGTGGGGCCCTTGGGCAGCTCGTCCGTGATGCGGTAGATGCGGGGGTACTTGTACTTGGCCACCCACTCCTGCACGAACGCGTCCAGCTCCTGGCTCAGCGCCTCCCGGCCCTTGGACTCGAGCACACCGGACTCGAAGACGACGACGGCGCCGACCTCCTCGCCGTGCTTCTCGCTGGGCACGCCCACGACCGCGGCCTCCACGACACCCGGGAACTGGTAGACGACCTCCTCGATCTCGCGGGGGTACACGTTGTAGCCGCCGCGCAGGATCATGTCCTTCTTGCGGTCCACGATGAAGATGGCGCCGTCCTCGTCCTTGCGGCCCATGTCCCCGGTGTGGAACCAGCCGTTGCGCATGGCCTCCTCGGTGGCCTCGGGCTTGTTCCAGTAGCGCTTCATCACGTACTGCCCGCGCACCGCGATCTCCCCGACCTCGTTGGTGGGGACCTCGTTGTCGTCCCCGTCCACGATCCGGATCTCCGCCCCGCGCACGACCGTGCCGATGGACCCGGGCTTGCGGACGTTGCCCGGCTGGTTGAAGCACACGATCGGGGAGGTCTCCGAGAGGCCGTAGCCCTCGTACACGCTGGTGTCGAAGACCTTCTCGAACTTGGCCATGACCTCCACGGGCATGGCGGAGCCGCCGGAGACGCCGGCGCGCAGGTCGATCCCCTCCGTGGTGAGCTCGCCCTTGCCCAGCTCGTGCAGCAGCGCCACGTACATGGTGGGCACGCCCACGAAGATGTTGACGTGGTCCCGGCGCAGGATCTCCAGGGCCTTGACCGGGTGGAAGCGCGGCAGCAGGGAGACCGCGGCGCCGCGGGCCACCACCCCGTTGAGGGCAACCGTCTGGCCGAAGACGTGGAAGAAGGGCAGCCCTCCGAACATCACGTCCCCGTTGCGCAGGTCGAACAGCTCCCCGGCAATCTCGGCGTTCGAGTGCAGGTTGTGGTGGGTCAGCTCCGCACCCTTGGGGCGCCCGGTGGTGCCGGACGTGTACAGCAGCACCGCCGTGTCCTCGTCCTCGCGCTCGACGACCTCGGCCGCCGGCTCAACCGACATCAGGTGCCCCACGGTGCCCTGGGCGCTGATCGGCAGCACGGCCACGCCGTCGAGCTCCTCGACCGCCTTCTGGCTGGCCTGGGCCATGTCCTCCCACGCGAGCACGAAGCTCACGCCCGCGTCCTGGAAGTGGTAGGTCAGCTCGCGAGGGGTGAGCAGCGGGTTCAGCGGGACCACGATGCCGCCGGCGCGCAGGATCGCGTAGTACAGCACCGCCATGTGGGGCACGTTGGGCAGCACGAGCGCCACGCGGTCCCCGGGGCGGATGCCGTTGGCGGTGAGCAGGGCGGCGCCGCGGGCGGAGAGGTCGTCCAGCTGCCCGTAGCTCAGGTGCAGGTCATCCAGGATCACGGCGGGATCGGACGTGTACTTCGCGGCCGAGGTGGTGAGCAGCGTGGCCAGGTTGGTCATGGGTCCTCCAGGGAACGTGTGTGAGATCTAACACGTGAGACTGCCAGTATCGGGTACCCGAGTCAAACGCCCACGCCACGGGTCCGGGAGCGCGTGCGAGACTGGGAGCAAGCCCGGATCGCCCCCGCGATCCCCACCCGTGCCCCGCCGAGTCGGAGCACCCGTCCGCAGGAGGACCTCCCGTGACCCAGCCGGAATCCGCACCCCAGCCCCCGCAGCTCACCGAGGCCGAGCTGGCGTACGCCACCTCGCTCTTCGACGCCGCCCGCAACGGCGACACGGACACCCTGCGTGCCGCCCTGGACGCGGGCGTGCCGGTCAACCTCACCAACGGCAAGGGCGACACCCTGCTGAACCTCGCCGCCTACCTCGAGCGCAAGGACACCGTGGCCATGCTCCTGGAGAAGGGCGCGGACACCGAGCGCGTGAGCGACATGGGCTTCACCGCGCTGGTGTGCGCCGTGTTCCGCGGCAATGAAGCCATCACCCGCATGCTCCTGGAAGCCGGGGCGGGGCAGGCCACCGGGCACCAGCACGCGCAGGACGTCGCCAGGGTCTTCGGCCAGGAGCAGCTGCTGCCGCTGCTCACGCAGTACGAGACCCGCGAGGCCTGAGCGCCGCGGACTCCGCGTCCCGGGTGCCACGAGCGCCGTGGCCGCCGGGCGCAGGAGGGCGGCACCGCGGCGGCGTCGCTCAGCGGGCGAGGTCGAGGAAGGTGCGGGCCAGGTCCGCGCCGCCCTGTGGGTCTCGCGCCACGACCATGATGGTGTCGTCCCCGGCGATGGTCCCCAGGATCTCGGGCATCACCGAGTGGTCGATGGCCGAGGCGAAGTACTGGGCGGCTCCGGGCGGGGTGCGCAGCATCACGAGGTTCGCGCTGCCCTCCGCGGTGACGAGCAGCTCCCGGCACAGCGAGGCCAGCTTCGCCTCGGCACTCTCGCGGGTGATCCCGGTGGCCGGGGAGCGGTCCGCGCCCGCGCGGGGCATAGCGTAGACCATGCCCCCGTTGGCGGAGCGCACCCGCACCGCCTCGAGCTCCACGAGGTCCCGGGACAGGGTGGCCTGCGTGACCTGGATGCCGTCCGCGGCGAGCAGCTCCGCGAGCTCCGCCTGGGAGTGGATCTCCCCTCCGGTGACGAGCTCCAGGATCCGGGCCTGCCGCGCCGTCTTGGTGGTGGGCATGCTCACCGGGCCTCCTCCCGTCGCAGGGCTGCCGGCAGGTCCGCCGAGAGTCCCGAGGAGTCGAGCAGGAAGGTCAGCAGCGCCTTCTGCGCGTGCAGCCGGTTCTCCGCCTCGTCCCACACGAGCGAGGCGGGCCCGTCGATGACCTCCGCCTCGACCTCGAATCCCCGGTAGGCGGGCAGGCAGTGCAGGAACACGGCCTGCTCGCCGGCGAGCGCCATGGCCTCACGCGTCACGGCGTACGGCTGGAAGATCCTCGTGCGCTTCGCCTTCTCGTCCTCCTGGCCCATGGAGACCCAGGTGTCGGTGACGACGGCGTCCGCGCCCCGCAGCGCCTCGGCCGGGTCCGTGGTCACGAGCACGGAGCCACCGGTCTGCTCGGCCCTCTCCCGCGCGGCGTCGACGACGTCCTGGCGCGGCAGGTGCTGCTGGGGCCCGGCCACCCGCACGTCCATCCCGGCAGTGGCGCAGCCGAGCAGGTACGAGTTGGCCATGTTGTTCGCGGCGTCCCCCACGTAGGCCAGGGTGCGGCCCGGCAGGTCCCCGAGGTGCTCGCGCAGGGTCAGCAGGTCCGCGAGGATCTGGCACGGGTGGTAGTCGTCGGACAGGGCGTTGACCACCGGGACGGTGCTGTGCTCGGCCATCTCCTCGAGCCCGGACTGCGCGTAGGTCCGCCAGACGACCGCGGCGAGCATGCGGGAGAAGACGCGCGCGCTGTCTGCCACGCTCTCCTTGTGCCCCAGCTGCGACTCCCCGGGGTTGATGATCAGGGGGCTGCCGCCGAGGTCGCTGACGCCCGTGGCGAAGGAGACCCGCGTGCGGGTGGAGGTCTTGTCGAAGACCACCCCCACGGTCTGCGGGCCCGCGAGCGGGCGGCGGGAGAAGCGGTCCGCCTTCAGCGCGAGCGCGAGGTCCAGGACCCGGGTCTGCTCCTCGGGCGTGAGGTCGGTGTCGATCAGGAAGTGACGGAGCACGGGGCATCCTCCTTGGGGAGCGGGTGAGGGGCGGGGCGGCGGTTCAGTGCTCGCGGGCCGCGAGCAGCCGCGGCAGGGCGGCCACGAACTCGTCCACGTCCCGCTCGGTGATGATCAGGGGCGGGGCCAGGCGCAGGGTGGCCGGGCCCGTGGCGTTGAGGATGAACCCGGCGTCCCGGGCCGCGGCGACGACGCGCTGCGCCACCGGGTCCTCGGGGCCCTCCTGCACGAGGTCCACGCCGAGCAGGAGACCGTACTGGCGGACGCCCGCCACGCCGCCGACGGCGCGCAGGCCCTGGGCGAGGTGCTCCCCCACCCGGCGGGCGTTGGCGAGCAGGTCCTCGTCCTCGATCACGGTGAGGGTCGCGAGGCCCGCGGCCATGGCCAGCGGGTTGCCGCCGAACGTGGTGCCGTGCTGCCCGGCGCTCAGCAGGCCGGAGACCTCCGGGCCCGCGGTGAGCAGCGCCCCCACGGGGAAGCCCCCGCCGAGACCCTTGGCGAACGTCACGGCGTCAGGGAACTCTCCCGCGGGCAGCTGCGCGCTGGAGGCGAGCCACGCACCGGTGCGACCGATCCCGGACTGCACCTCGTCCACCACGAGCAGCGCACCGTGCTCGCGGGTCAGCTCCCGGGCTCGCGCCAGGAAGCCCTCGGGCAGGCCAAGCACCCCGGCCTCGCCCTGCACGGGCTCCACGATCACGGCGGACACGGTGTCGTCCAGCGCGGCCTCCAGCGCCTCGACCGTGGCGGGGACATGCTCCACCCCGGCGGGAAGCGGTTCGAAGGGTGCGCGGTACGCCTCCTTGGCGGTCAGGGCGAGCGCACCCATCGTGCGGCCGTGGAAGGAGTGCTCCAGCGCGATCACCCGCTGCCGGGGCCGCCCCTGCGAGTCTGGGTGGGCCGCGCCGTGGCGGCGGGCCAGCTTGAACGCCGCCTCGTTCGCCTCCGAGCCGGAGTTCGCGAAGAACACGTGCGAGCCCTCCGGTGCCCCGGTGACATCCAGCAGCTTGTGCGCCAGCGCAATGCTGCCCGGGGAGGTGAAGAGGTTGGAGATGTGGGCGAGCGAGCCCGCCTGCTCGCTGACGGCCCGCACCCACGCCGGGTGCGCGTGTCCCAGCGCGTTCACGGCGATCCCGGCCAGCAGGTCCATGTAGCGCTTGCCGTTCGCGTCCGTGACGTGGACCCCCTCGCCCGAGACGAGCACGAGGGAGGGATCCCCGAACACCCCCAGGAGGTTGTCCCTGTACTGCTCCAGCAGCTCGTCCTGCCGCGCGCTCATGCGTTCTCCGTCCCGTCCGGTGTGACCTCGGTGCCGATGCCCGTGTCCGTGAAGATCTCCAGCAGCGACGAGTGCTCCGAGCGCCCGTCCACGATGCTCGCCCGCGGCACCCCGCCCTCCACGGCGCGCAGCGCCGCACGCATCTTGGGGATCATCCCCGACTCCAGCGTGGGCAGCATCTCCCGCAGCTCCGACGCGGTGAGCGAGGAGATCAGCGAGGACCTGTCCGGCCAGTCCGCGTACAGCCCCTCCACGTCCGTGAGGGCCACGAACTTCTCCGCGCCCAGCGCCACCGCGACCTCCGCGGCAGCCGTGTCCGCGTTCACGTTGAGGACCTGACCCGTCAGCGAGCCGAGGCCCGCGGCGTCGTCGTCCGAGTCCGCGAGCTCCGGGGCGATCGAGGCGATCACCGGGATCTTGCCGATGTCCAGCAGCTGCTCCACGGCGGCGGTGTTCACGCGCGTGACCGTGCCCACCAGCCCCAGGTCCAGCGGGGCGCCGTCCGAGCCGGTGCGCACCCGGCGCGCCTGCAGCAGCCCGGCGTCCTCCCCGGACATCCCCACCGCGTAGGGACCGTGCGCGTTGACGAGGCCCACGAGCTCCCGGCCCACCTGCCCCGTGAGGACCATGCGGATCACGTTCATCGCCTCCTCGGAGGTGACGCGCAGCCCGTCCCGGAACTCCGAGGCGATGTTCAACGAGTCGAGCATGGCGCTGATCTGGGGGCCTCCGCCGTGGACCACGACCGGGCGGATCCCCACGTGGCGCAGGAAGACGATGTCCTCCGCGAACGCGCGGCGCAGCTCGTCGTTGACCATGGCGTTGCCGCCGTACTTGAAGACCATGGTGGAGCCCGCGTAGCGCTGGATCCACGGCAGCGCCTCCATGAGGGTCTCCGCCTTGGAGCGGGCTGTTTCGTACCTGGTGTTATCGCTGAGACGTGACATGGTGGGCGCGCTAGCTCGAGTAGGCGCTGTTCTCCTCGACGTAGTCGTGGGTGAGGTCGTTGGTCCACACCGTGGCCTGCTGGTCCCCGTTCTTGAGGTCCACCACGATGTCCACGGCGCGCGACGCCGCGAGGTCCACGCCCTCGCGCGGGTCCCCGATGGCGCCGTTGCGGCACACGGTGACGCCGTTGATCGAGACGTCGATGCGGTCCGGGTCGAACTGCGCCTGCGTGGTGCCCACCGCGGAGAGCACGCGCCCCCAGTTGGGGTCGTTGCCGAATACCGCGGTCTTGAGCAGGTTGGAGCGGCACACCGTGCGGGAGACGTCCTCCGCCTCCGTCTCGGTGGCCGCACCCACCGTGGTCACGGCGATGTCGTGGGACGCGCCCTCCGCGTCCGTGATCAGCTGCTGCGCGAGGCTGTGGCACACGGCCGTCAGCGCGCGGGTGAACTCCACCTGGTCCGGGCGCTGCGCGGAGGCGCCGGAGGACATCAGCACCACGGTGTCGTTGGTGGACATGCAGCCGTCCGAGTCCGTGCGGTTGAACGTGATCCGGCACGCCTCCTTCAGTGCGAGCGAGAGCTCCTCCGCGCCCAGGACGGCGTCCGTGGTGAGCACCACGAGCATGGTGGCCAGCCCCGGGGCGAGCATCCCCGCGCCCTTCGCCATGCCGCCCACGCTCCAGCCCGCACCGCTCACGCAGGCCTGCTTGGGGACGGTGTCCGTGGTCATGATGGCCTCGGCGGCCTCCGCCGCGGCACGCTGCCCGGGGGCGAGCGCGGCCACCGCGGCTGGGACTCCCCCGCGCACGACGTCCATGGGCAGCTGCTCTCCGATCAGCCCGGTGGAGCACACCAGCACCTCTCCGGCACCAATGCCCAGCTGCTCCCCCACCAGCTCGGCGGTCTCGTGCGTGTTCTGGAAGCCCTGCGGGCCGGTGCACGCGTTCGCCCCGCCCGAGTTGAGCACCACCGCGCGGGCACGGCCCTGCCGGATCACCTCCCGGGACCAGTGGACGGGTGCAGCGGCCACGCGGTTGCTCGTGAACTCGGCCGCTGCGGCGTCGTCGGGCCCGGTGTTGACCACGAGCGCGAGGTCACGGCCCCCGGACTTCTTGAAGCCGGCCTCCACGCCGGCCGCGCTGAAACCGGCCGCGGCGCACACGCCGGAGTCCGTGCTCACGGGGACGTCGGGAACGGGGTTGTGCGAGGACATGGCAGCTCCTGGTTCGGACGGGCGGTCGGGCGCGGACCCGGCACTCACGGTGCCACGCCCTGCGCGGTGAGGCCCGCGGTCTCGGGGAGGCCGAGAGCCAGGTTGAGGGACTGCACGGCGGCGCCCGCGGTCCCCTTGGTCAGGTTGTCGAGGGCCACGCTCACCACGAGCCGCCCGGCGTGCGGGTCCACGGCCAGCTGCAGCGCCACGTGGTTCGAGGCCTGCACCGACTTGGTGGTGGGCCACTGCCCCTCGGGCAGCAGGTGCACGAACGGCTCGTCGTCGTACGCGGCGCGGTACGCCTCCCGCACGGCCTCCTCGGTGGTGCCCGGACGCAGCGCGGCGGTGGCCGTGGTGAGGATGCCGCGGGGCATGGGCGCCAGCGTGGGGGTGAACGAGATCCGCACGTCCTCGCCGGCCGCCCAGCCGAGACCCTGCTCGATCTCCGGCGTGTGGCGGTGCCCGCCGCCGACGCCGTACGGGGACATCCCGCCCATCGTCTCGGCACCGAGCAGGTGCGGTTTCAACGACTTCCCGGCGCCCGAGGTCCCGGACGCGGAGACGATCACGATGTCCTGGGCAGACACCAGCCCCGCCGCGAGCGCGGGCGCCAGCGCGAGCAGCGAGCCCGTGGGGTAGCAGCCCGGGACAGCGATCCGGGTGGCACCGGGCAGGTTCTCGCGCTGCTTGCGGCCGCTCGGGTCCACGAGCAGCTCGGGCAGCCCGTAGGGCCACGTGCCGGCGTGGTCCGAGCCGTAGAACGCGCGCCACGCCTCGGCGGACTCGAGCCGGTGGTCCGCCCCGGCGTCGACCACGACCGTGCCGGCGGGCAGCTGCTCGGCCACCGCCGCGGACTGGCCGTGCGGCAGGGCCAGGAACACGACGTCGTGCCCCGCCAGGTTCTGCGCGGTGGTCTCGACAACGTCCCGGTCCGCGAGCGCGTGCAGGTGCGGCTGGAGCGCGCCCAGCTTCTGCCCGGCGGAGGAGTGGGCCGCCACGGTGGCGATCTCGATGTCCGGGTGCCCGCACAGCAGGCGGAGCACCTCTCCCCCCGCGTAGCCGGTGGCGCCTGAGACTGCAGCGGTGTAGGTCATGGGCACCACCATACCGTATTCCTATGCACTCCACTCAATATTTATGCATAGCGCGGGCCATGTCCACGCTCGGGTGAGCACCCTCCCCGCGGACCGCCCCGACGTGCACTGCCTTGTCCTGGACCGTGGCCCGGCGCGAGACTGGCGGGGACGCCGTCGTGCCCGCACGGGCACGGTGCCCAGCTGCGAGGAGGAACGAGAATGAGCGAGACCACGATGCAGGCGATCGTCGCGCAGGAGCCCGGCGGTCCGGAGGTGCTGCGACCCGCCGAGGTGCCCGTCCCGGAGCCCGGTCCCCGGGAGGTCCTCGTGCGGACCGAGGCCACCGGTGTGAACTTCATCGAGACCTACCAGCGCTCCGGCGCGTACCCCGTGGACTTCCCGTTCACGCCGGGCTCGGAGGGCACCGGCGAGGTCGTGGCCGTGGGCTCCGAGGTCACCAGCGTGCGGACCGGTCAGCGCGTGGCCACCTCCGAGGCCACCCGCACGTACGCCCAGTTCTTCACGGTGGACGAGGGCAAGGCGCTGCCCGTGCCGGACGGCATGGACCCGAAGACCGCCGGCACGCTGCCCCTGCAGGGGCTCACCGCGCACTACCTGGTGCGCTCCACGTTCCCTGTGCAGCCCGAGCAGACGGCGGTCATCACGGCGGCATCTGGCGGCGTGGGCGGGCTGGCCATCCAGCTGCTCAAGCGCATCGGCGCCACCGTGATCGCCCTGACCTCCACCCCGGAGAAGGCCGCGACCGCCGAGCGGCTCGGCGCGGACCACGTGCTCGGCTACGAGAACTTCGGCGAGCGCGTGCGCGAGCTCACCGACGGCGTGGGCGCAGACGTGGTGTACGACTCCGTGGGCCGCACCACCTTCGACGAGTCCCTCGCCGCCACGCGCGTGCGCGGGACCACGGTGCTCTTCGGCGGCTCCTCGGGCCAGGTGCCCCCGCTGGACCTGCAGCGGCTCAACAGCTCCGGCGCGCTCTACGTGACCCGCCCGTCCCTGGCCTACTACACGCGGGACCGGGACGAGCGCACGTGGCGCTGGGGCGAGCTCGTGGACGCCGTGACCTCCGGGGACCTGGAGGTCCGGGTGGGCGGCGCCTACCCGCTCGACGACGCCGCCGCGGCGCACCGCGACCTCGAGTCCCGCGGCACGCAGGGGAAGCTCCTGCTGCTGCCGTGAGACGACACCGCCCCGTGGGTCCGGAAACCCACGGGGCGGTGCACCACCGGCCTCTGCCGGAGCCGTGTCCTAGATGCCTGCACGCACCCCGCGGTGCACGCGCCGCGCGCCCCACACCGTGAGGCCCACGCAGAGCAGCGCACCCGCCGCGAGCGCACCGGCGCGCACACGCTGGCCGGTGACCATCGAGTCCGTCACCCCGCTGTCCCCGTAGGAGCCGGGCTCGCCCGTGTCCACGACCGTGAGGTGCCCGCTCTGCTCCGCGAGCAGGGCATCCACCTCCCGGGGGAAGTCGGAGTCCTGGACACCCGTCTGGGTGCCGCGGAACGTGATCTGGTCCCCCTCGGACTTCTTCGCGGGGTCGTTGAGCTGGTTGTCGAACGGGTACTTCTCCACCAGCTCGTTCTTCGGCATGACCCCGGTGTAGATCCCGTTGTACTCCTTGGTCACGAGGTCGTTCGTGAGGGTCTGGTACGTCCCGGAGACCACCATGGACCGGCCCGCCCAGTCGTCCAGCCGAGAAGCCTTCTCGAATGACAGCGCGGAGCAGATCCCCAGGACCAGGGTCAGCACCGCCCCCGCGAGCACGATGAGCACGATCAGCCACCCGCGCGAGCCGCGCGTGCGCTCCTCCTCCTGCTCGTGGAAGTCGATGAGTTCGGGGGAATCGGGGGACACGGTGCTCCTTGCGCCTTGGCGTTGCTGCGGGGGTGGGGGTCAGCTGCGGATCTCGGCGCCGTGCTCCCTGTGGGCCGCGTCCACCGCGTTCTCACGGGCGTGGGAGGCCTCGTCAGCGGTGAGGGTGCGGTCCGGGGCACGGAAGCGCAGCGCGATGGCCACGGACTTCTTCCCCTCGGGGATCCCGGTGCCGGAGTACACGTCGAAGACCTCCGCGGCCTCCAGCAGCTCGCCCGCACCGCGGCGGACGGTGGCCAGCAGGTCCGCGGCGGGGACGTCCGCGTCCACCACGAGGGCGACGTCCTGGGTGGCCGCGGGATAGCCGGAGATGGCCTGCGCCGTGACCGCCGCGGACTCGTGGTCCAGCAGGGCGGAGAGGTCCAGCTCCACGGCGCACGTGCGCTCGGGCAGGCCCTGGGCGGCCACGAGCTGGGGGTGCAGCTCACCGGCCACGCCGATCTCCACACCGTCCGCGGTGCTCAGCCGCGCCGTGCGTCCCGGGTGGAACGCGTGGTGCGAACCCTGAGCGACCGTCAGCTCCACGCCCACGGCACGCGCCGCGAGCTCGGCGACGTCCAGCGCGTCCTGCCAGTCCAGCGGACGAGGGGCGACCCACGGACCCGCGGGTGCGTCGTTGCCGGCCAGCACGGCCGCGAGCTTGCGCGGCTGGTCGGGCACGGCCGCGTTGAGGCGTTCCAGTTCCTGGTCCCCGGGACGCACGCCCAGCGGGGGCACGGGCTGGGTGTCCGCGACGACGCCGTCGGCCAGGAACACGTGGCCGATCTCGTACAGCGCGAGGTCCCGGAAGCCTCGGGACCGGTTGCGCTTGAGCACCTCGACGAGCCCGGGCAGCACGCTCGCCCGCAGCATGGGCTGGGCCTCGCTGATGGGGTTCGCGAGCTTCACGGAGGCCACGTGCTCGCCCTCGGGGCTGGCCCACAGGTCGTTGTCCGCCTGCGAGACGAACGGGTAGCTGAGCACCTCGGTGAGCCCGGCGGCCGCGAGGGTGGTGGCCACGCGGCGTCGGGCGGCCTGCGAACGCGTGAAGCCGCGCCCGGGAGGAGCCACGGGGAGGCGGTCCGGGATCCGGTCGTAGCCGTCCAGGCGCGCGACCTCCTCGACGAGGTCCTCCTTCTCGAGCAGGTCCGGGCGCCACGACGGCGGGACGACGGTCCAGCCGTCGGCGGTCTCCGTGACCTCGGCGCCGATGGCCACGAGGCTGCGCTCGACGACCTCCGGGGAGTAGTCCACGCCCACGCGCGCCGCGGGGTAGCCCGCGGGCAGCTCGATGGGGGCGGGGCGATCCGTGTGGTCCACGTCCGTGACCCGGCCGGTGTCGGTGCCGCCGGCCAGCTCCACCAGGAGGTCCACGACGCGCTGGGCGGCCACCGGCGCGAGCTGCGGGTCCACGCCGCGCTCGTAGCGCTTGGACGCCTCGGAGGGCAGCTTGTGGCGGCGCGCGGTGCGGGCCACCGAGACCTCGTCGAAGCGGGCCGCCTCGACGAGCACGCGGGTGGTGGAGTCCCCCACCTCGGTGCTCGCGCCGCCCATGACGCCAGCGAGTCCCACGGGCCCGGACTCGTCCGTGATCACGAGGTCACCGGCGTCGAGCTCACGGGCCTTCCCATCCAGCGTGGTGAGCTTCTCCCCCGCACGGGCGCGGCGGACGGTGATCCCGCCCTGCAGCGCGTCCGCGTCGTAGGTGTGGATGGGCTGGCCGTACTCGAGCATCACGTAGTTGGAGACGTCCACCGGCAGGCTCACGGAGCGGACGCCCGCAAGCCGCAGGCGCGAGACGAGCCACGGCGGCGTGGGGACGGTCGGGTCGATGCCCTCGACCACCCGGACCGCGAAACGGTTGCAGCCGGCGCGGCCATGGATGGGAGCGTCGTCGGCAATCGTCACGGGGAAGCCGTCCGCGGTGGGCTTCGGCACGCTCGGCGCGAGCTCCGCCACCGGGTCCGTGAACGGTGCGCGCACCGCGTGGCAGTACTCGCGGGCGATCCCGCGGATCGAGAACGCGTACCCGCGGTCCGGGGTCACGTTGACCTCCGCCGCCGAGTCGTAGAGACCCAGCAGCTCCAGGGCGTCGGAGCCGATCTCGGGGTCCAGCCCGATCCGGGAGAGCACCAGGATGCCGTCGTGGTCGTCGCCGATGCCGAGCTCGCGCACGGAGGCGATCATGCCGGCCGAGGTGTGGCCGTAGGTCTTGCGCGCGGAGATCCGGAAGTCACCCGGCAGCACCGCACCCGGAAGGGCGACGACCACCTTGTCACCCACCGAGAAGTTGTGGGCACCGCAAATGATTCCCTGGACGCCCGAGGGGTCGATGCCCTTGCCCGTCAGCGTCTGCTCCTGGCCCTCCGGCACCACGCGCACGGAGCACCAGTTCACGGTCTTGCCGTTGGAGTGGGTCTCCGGCTCCATGGAGAGCACCTGGCCCACCACGATCGGACCGGAGAGGGAGTCGGAGGGACGGTGGACGTCCTCCTCCTCCAGACCGACCTTCACGAGGGTGGCCAGGACGTCCTCCGCGGTGGCGTCCTCGGGAACGGGCGCGTACTCGCGCAGCCATGACAAAGGAACTCGCATTGCTCTAGATCTCCATCCCGAAGTGTTCGCTGAAACGGACGTCGCCCTCGACCATGTCGTGCATGTCCGGGACGTTGTTGCGGAACATCAGGGTCCGCTCGATGCCCATGCCGAACGCGAATCCTGAGTAGCGCTCGGGGTCGATCCCCGCGGCCCGCAGCACGTTGGGGTGCATCATGCCGCAGCCACCCCACTCGATCCACCGCGGCCCGCCCTTGGCGGTGGGGTGCCACACGTCCAGCTCCGCGGAGGGCTCGGTGAAGGGGAAGTAGTTGGGGCGCAGCCGGATCGCGGCCTCCGGTCCGAACATGGTGCGCGCGAAGTGGGTGAGGGTGCCCTTCAGGTCCGCCATGGACAGCCCCTCGTCCACCGCGATGCCCTCCACCTGGTGGAAGACCGGGGTGTGCGTGGCGTCGAGCTCGTCCGTGCGGTAGGTCTTGCCCGGGCACACCACGTACACCGGCAGCTCACGCTCCAGCAGGGAGCGCATCTGCACCGGCGAGGTGTGCGTGCGCAGCACCAGGTGCGAGGACGGCGGGTCCACGAAGAACGTGTCCTGCAGCTGGCGTGCGGGGTGGTCCGGCTTGAAGTTCAGGGAGTCGAAGTTGAACCACTCGTGCTCGAGCTCCGGACCCTCCGCGACCTCCCAGCCCATGCCCACGAAGATGTCCCCGATGTGCTCCATGAGCGTGTTCAGGGGGTGACGCCCGCCGAGCCGACGACGTCGCGTGGCCGCGGTGACGTCCACGGCCTCCTCCACGAGGATCCGGGCGTCCCGCTCCTCCTCGAGTTCCGTGGTGCGCGCCGCGATCGCCTTGTTGACGCGGCCGCGGGCCTGGCCCACGAGCTTGCCCGCGACGGCCTTCGCCGACTTGTCGAGCCCGCCGATGGCGCGGTTGGCGAGCGCCAGCGGGGACTTCTCCCCGGCGTGGCGCAGCCGGACGGTCTTGAGCTCGGCGAGGTCGGCGGCGGCCTGGATCTCGTTCAGCGCCTGCTCGACGGCGGCGGCGACCCCGGCCTCGTCGGTGGGGTCCACCGTGGCGGACGGTGTGGTCTCGGACATGGCTTCTCGCGTTCCTGCTCTCGCGGACGGGGTGGGCCCGGTCCCGGGTGCTCGGCAGCCGCGGGGTTCGGGGGGCCCGCCGCCTCGGCGGACGGGCACGGTCAGTCTAGTGGATGCGGGCACCGCCGCCCGCAAGACCACCGGGCCCGACGACGTCGCCGTCCGGGCCGTGCGCCGGGTTCAGCCCTGCGCGACGCCGGGTCCGGGGCCCTGCCCGGACCCCTGCGGGGAGCCGCCCCCGGAACCCTGCCGTGAGCCGTGCCGTGAGCCGTGCCCTGTGTGCCAGTGCGGCGGGCGGAAGAAGGCCGCGGCGAGCGCGCCCAGGAGCAGCACGGCCACCGGCAGCATCAGTGACTGCGTCATGGCGAGGGAGAACCCGTCCTGCAGCGGTGCCGGAAGCCCACCCGCGGTGCTGGAGGCACCGAGCTCCCCGGCCCCCGAGCTCGCACCGGCCGGGAGGTTCGCCGCGAGCCGGGACTGCATGAGCACGGCCACCATGGCCGAGCCGATCGCCGCGGCCACCTGCCGGGTGGCGTTGAAGACGCCCGACCCCGCCCCGGCCACGTCCGGGCCCAGGTCCGCCGTGGCGGTCAGGGACACCGGGGACCAGATCATGGCGCTGCCCAGCCCGATCACGAGCGTCAGCGCCGCGAGCAGCAGCACCGGGGTCCCGGGGCGCAGCGCGAGCGCGTAGACCGCCAGGCCCGCGGCCATGACGAGCATCCCGGGCAGGGCGAGGCTGCGGGGAGCCACCCGCGTCAGGGCACGGCCCACCACCGGGGCGAGGAACGCCGAGAGCAGGGACATGGGCGCGTAGCTCAGGGCCGCCACGGTGGGGTTCAGCCCGCGCACCACCTGCAGGTACAGCATCGCCGGGATGATCATGGAGTTCACGGTCAGGCTCACCGCCGCCATCGCGATGTTGGCGAGCGAGAAGTTGCGGTCCCGGAACAGGCTCAGCGGCACCAGGGGCTCGGCGGGGGTGAACCGCTGCCACACCACGAACGCCACCAGCACGGCCAGCCCCGTGCCGATGAGCAGCCACACCGTGACGGGGCCGACCACGGTGCCCCAGTTGTAGGTCTCCCCCTCCTGGATGCCGAAGACCACCAGGAACAGCCCGATCCCTGAGAGCAGCACCCCTGGGACGTCGAACGAGTGGGAGCGCACCGGGAGCCTCGGCAGCCTGGTCCACGCGCGCCACAGGGCGAAGATCCCCACGGGCACGTTGACCCAGAAGATCCAGCGCCACCCCGCGAGGTCCACGAGCACTCCGCCGAGGAGGGGCCCGACCAGTGTGGCCACACCCGCGGTGGCGCCCCAGATGCCGAGGGCGGCGCCACGGCTGCGCGCCGGGAACATCCGGGTGATGATCGTCATGGTCTGCGGCGTCATCAGCGCCGCCCCGAGGCCCTGCACCACGCGGGCGAGCACGAGCCCCGCGATGTCCTGGGACAGGCCGCACCACAGGGACGCGGCCGTGAAGATGCCGAGGCCCCACAGGTACACGGTGCGCGGGCCCACGCGGTCCCCCAGCCGCCCGGTGATCAGCAGCGGCACCGCGTAGGCGAGCAGGTACCCGCTCGTGACCCACAGGACCCCGGAGATGTCGGTGTCCAGCCCGGCGGTGATGGCGGGAATGGCGGTGGAGACGATCGTCGCGTCCACCAGGATCATGAAGAAGCCGAGCACCATGGCCCACAGGGCGCTCCACGCGCGGTGGTCGGCCTCCGGGGAGTTCGACGCGGAGCCGTCCGCCCGGTGCCGGCCGCGCGGCCGGTGCCCCCGGTCCTCGGGACGGTCGGACGAGGGGTCTGTCATGCTCACTCTGTTCGCAGCATCTCCAGCAGCGCCGCCACGATGGGCAGGTCTGCGGGGATCCACGGTAGTCCGAGAATCTGCGCGGGGTCCGCGAGAGGCAGCCAGCGCACGGCGAGGTGGTCCTCCCCGACCCGGACGAGCGCCTCGGGATCCCCGGCGGCGTCGTCCATGGTGGGGGCATCGGTGACCACGGCAACGAAGACACGCATCACGGCGGTGCCGGCCAGCGGCCACCCCTCGGGTGCGGGCGGGGTGACCTCGTCGAGCAGCACCACGTCCACGTCGAGCTCTTCGCGGCACTCCCTCACGAGGGCGTCCTGCGCGGACTCGCCGGGCTCCTGCTTGCCGCCCGGGAACTCCCACAGACCCGACAGCGCGGGCGGGTACGCGCGCTGGGCTGCCAGCACACGCGTGGGCTGCTCCACGGAGTCGAGGATCGCAGCGCCCACCACGCGTGTGGGCGCTGCATCCGCGCCGTCCGTCGGCTCTGCCGGAGTACCGGCTGCGGATCGGCCGGTGCCACCTCTGGTTGGTTCCTCGGGACGGCCGTGCGCCGGCTCGTCTCCCGCGCCGCGCCCGTCGTTCGAGCGGGTACCGGGCGCCGTCACGCGGGGTCCCCGGAGACGACGTCGACCGGGCCGCGGCGCTGCGCCCGCGCCGAGGCGTAGAGGCACACGGTCGCGGCCGTGCCCACGTTGAGGGACTCGGCGCGCCCGTGCAGGGGGACGGCCACCGCGGCATCCGCCTGTGCGCGTTCGTGCTCGTCCAGGCCCTGCGCCTCGTTGCCGAACAGCCACGCCGTGGGCTGCTCGAGGCGCACGGCAGAAGAAGAGGGGGTCTCGAGACCCGCGTGGCGCAGCAGTGCGGCATCCGCGAGTTCGTCGACGCTCGTGTCCGCGCGGCCGTCCGCGGCGAGCACGGTGACACCCGCGGCGTGCGCCGCGGTGGAGAACTCGTCCAGGTCCAGGCCCGTGAGCACGGGGACGTGGAAGAGGGAGCCCGCGCTGGAACGCACGGCCTTGGGGTTGAAGGGGTCCACGCTGCCCGCGGTGAACGCCACGCTCTGCGCCCCGGCGGCATCCGCGGCCCGCACCACCGTGCCGGCGTTGCCGGGGTCCTGGACGCGCACGAGAACGCACGTGAGATCGGGGAAGGCGGCGTGCGGCGTCGTCGTCCCCTCCGGGAGCCGGCACACGGCCAGCATGCCCTGGGGCGTGACCGCGTCCGTCATGGCGCCGAGCACCTCCGGGGTGACGGCGCGGATGAACACGCCCCCGCGGGAGTCGAGCTCCGCGAGGTCCGCGGCGATCTCCGGGTGCCGGGACAGCTCCTCGAGCGTCACGTAGACCGCGTCGAGGACGGGCAGGCCCCCGGCTGTCGAGTCCGGGCCCGACGGCGCGCGGTCCGGGTCGCCCTGGCCTGGCGCATCCTGACCCGGCGCTGTGCGGGAAATCGTGGCGAGCGCGAGACGCACGGCCTCCCGCACGTTCTGCGGGCCCTCGGCCCGGAAGAGCCCGCGCCTGGAACGCGTCGAGCGCCTGGTCAGCGCGGCCACGTCCTTCACCCGATCGGCTCGGGGATTGGACAGAAGCCGGTTGTCCAGGCGCTCGACGAACGTCACGACAGTGCTCAGGCGGCGGCGCGCGGCGCGGAGGTGTCCTCCGGCAGGGCGTCCTTGGCCACCTGGACCAGGGCCGCGAAGGCGGTCTCGTCGTTGACGGCCAGCTCGGCCAGCATGCGGCGGTCCACCTCGACCTCAGCGGCCTTCAGGCCCTGGATGAGGCGGTTGTACGTCAGGCCGTTGGCGCGGGACGCGGCGTTGATGCGCTGGATCCACAGCCGGCGGAAGTCACCCTTCTTCTTCCGGCGGTCGTTGTACGAGTAGGTGTACGAGTGGAGCATCTGCTCCTTGGCCTTGCGGTACAGGCGCGAACGCTGTCCGCGGTAGCCCGACGCCTTCTCGAGGACTTCCCGACGCTTCTTGTGGGCGTTGACTGCCCGCTTCACACGTGCCACGTGTGTACTCCTAACGATTCGGTCCCGGCCGGAGCCGGAACATGTCTACCCGCCGCGCTGCCGCGGCGAACTGCTGAGGGGACGAAAGAGGGCCTACTTGCCCAGCATCCGCTTGATGACCTTGGCCTCGCCCGGGGTGGAGACGATCTGGTCGCTCGCGAGACGGCGGGTCAGGCGGGAGGACTTGTGCTCCAGGTAGTGGCGGCGGTTCGCCTGCTGGCGCTTGACCTTGCCCGAACCGGTCAGCTTGAAACGCTTCTTGGTCCCGCTGTGGGTCTTCATCTTCGGCATGGTGGCCGTCTCCTTCTCCATCGACCGGTGTCACACACCGGCGGGCCGCGGCACGGGGCCGCGGCCATGCTGATGCCGGGCGATCACACGCCCGACGCTGTCAATCCTTGTGCGGCGCTACTTCTTGGCCGGACCGGGCTTGCCGGCACCCGGCTTGGGCGCACCCGGCTTCGGGGCCGCGGGCTTCGCAGAAGCGCTCGGCTTGCTCGCCGCCGGCTTGGCCGACGCGGCGGGCTTTGCAGCGGCGGCAGGCTTCGCCGACGCCGCAGGCTTGCTCGCAGCGGGCTTCGCCTCGGTCGCAGCGGGCTCGGCCTTGGCCTCAGCCGCCGGCTTGGCAGCCTTCTCCTCGGCCGCGGGCTCCACGACGGTCTCCGTCGTCTCGCTCGCCGGCGCCACGGTGGCCTTGACCTCGTCCTCGGCCGCCACGGGGGCGGACTCCACGGGTGCCTCGGGGGCAGCCTCCTGGGGCGCCTCGGCCTGCGTGGCAGGCTTCTCCTCGGCCGGGGCCGACGCCGCCTGGCGCAGCTCCTCGGGGAACGCGTCCCCGATGGACTGGGTCACCGACTCCGCGGAAGAGGTGTCCACACGCTGCCTGCGCTCGTTGTCCGCCTTGGACTTCTCACGCTGCTGCTGCTTGCGGGCCTCGGCGCGGGCCTCCGCCTTGTTCTTCAGCGGGCCGATGACCATGACCATGTTGCGGCCGTCCACGCGGGGCGTGGTCTCCACCGCGCCGACGTCCGCGACGTCGTCCGCGAGGCGCTGCAGCAGGCGGACACCCATCTCGGGGCGCTGCTGCTCACGGCCGCGGAACTGGATCATGGCCTTGACCTTGTCCCCCGCGGAGAGGAAGCGCTTGGCGTGGCCCACCTTGGTCTCGTAGTCGTGCGTGTCGATCTTCAGACGGAAACGCACTTCCTTGAGCACCGTGTTGGCCTGGTTCTTGCGGGACTCACGGGCCTTGACCGCTGCTTCGTACTTGTACTTGCCGAAGTCCATGAGCTTGGCCACCGGGGGCTTGGCGTTCGGGGCGACCTCGACCAGATCGAGATCCGATTCACGGGCCAGCCGCAGCGCGTCCTGGACGCGCACGATGCCGACCTGCTCGCCGCCAGGTCCGACCAGACGGACTTCCGGGACGCGGATTCTGTCATTGATACGTGGATCGCTAATGCCAAGCTCCTAGGTTCGTGGGTTGTCCCGCTGTCGGGTCCTCGACCGCAACGAAAAAACCTCCGCTGCGGCACGCGCGAGCGGAGGTGGGGAACCACACTGGGGACCGATGAGTCGAGCACTCTCCCCGGACTGGCCGGGAAGTGCTCGTTCGGTCACGAACCCGAACACCTGTTGCTCCTCGATCTCTCGGGGGCTGTCGGTAACGGGTGGGAGTCGCCTCCGCTTGCACACTGCCGTCCATCGTAGCGCACCGACGCCCCACTCGGCCACCCGGGGCCGTGTGGGGCGGGACCGCGCACTCCCGGACGGCGCCCGCCCGGAAGGGGGGGCCGAGGAAAACCCGGGGGCGACGCCGGACGGGCCGTGCGCCGTCGTCGCCCCGCTGTCCGCGCGGCGCCGCTGTTCTACAGTGGGACGCATGTCCGACGCACCGCGCTCCGAGCGCTACGAATTCACCGACGCCCCCGGCACCGCCCCCGCCGACCACGAGCACCCCGCCGAGACCCCCGGCCTCCCCGATGACGCGGTGGACGCGGTCCAGGGGCAGATGCGCGACATCGCGGAGGTTCCCGCGGTGGAGGTGATCACCACCGCCGCGGTGCACCTCATGAGCGCCGCCGCCGTGAAGTGCGGCCTGGCCGCGGACGAGGACGCCGATGAGCTCAAGGACCTCGACGAGGCGCGCAAGCTCATCACGGCGCTGGCCGGCTTCGTCACGGCAGCCGCTCCGGAGATCGGCTCGCAGCACGCGGGACCCCTGCGTGACGGCCTGAAGTCCCTGCAGCTGGCCTTCCGCGAGGCCTCCCCGTTCCCGGACGCCCCGGGCGCCGGCCCCGGCGAGAAGTTCACCGGTCCCGTCTACGGCTGACACCCGCGCAGAACAGGCGCAGAACCCGCAACGAGCAGAACGCCTCACGAGAACGGCCCACGACCACTCCGGTCGCGGGCCGTTCCCGCTGTTCTCTCTGCGCGGGAGGCTCCTCAGGAGGTGAGGCGCAGCTCCACGGAGTCCACGGCGTCCGCCATGACCTGCTCGGCAGCGAGACGCTGCTGGTAGCGCTCCACGGCGGCCCGGACCTCGTCCTGGGACATGCCCGCGCGCAGCTGCAGGGTCACGGTCAGCTCCGGGCCCTCGCCCCCGCCCGTGAGAGCGGTCCCGTCCGCGCGGACGGCGGCGACGCCGCGGCCCGGCCCGGCGAGCGCGGCCTGCACGCCGTCGAGACCGAGACCCGCGCGCATCACGGCGTCGTCCACCGCGAAGTCCCGGTAGGACGGAGTCCAGTCCCGCCCCTGCGCGACCGCCCACAGGGCCGGCCGGCGCACGACGAACGCCGGGTCCGTTCCGGGGTCCAGCACGAGCATCGCGGAGCCGTCCTGCACCGCGGACAGTGCCGCACGGCGGATCTCCACCGCCACGGGACGGGCCTGCGCGTTCCACGCCTGCAGCGCGGCGGTTGAGGTGAAGACGGGAAGGGCCGCGCGGCCGTCCGACGCCGTGAGGCTCACGAGGGCCATGTCCGCCTCCTTGTCGGAGACCAGCCCGTCCTCGGTGATGTGGGACTGGGAGACCCGCGCCACGATGGGCACGAAGACGCGCGCGGAGCCGAGGGCCGCCACGACGTCCTGCTCGCCCAGCCGCCCCTCACGCCACGCGGTGAGCGCTCGTTCGAGCTGCCGGTCCGCGGTGCCGGGATCCTCCGGGAACTGGTGGGTGTGGCTCGTGCCCTCCCCCAGGTTCCGCCCCTCCCAGGCCTGACCGCCGGTGTCGGTGGGCCCACCCGCCGACCGCAGCTGGGCGGCGATGTGCGGGGGCAGGGGGCGGGCGTGCGGGGTCTCAGGCACCGGGGCGACCGGCGACGTCGAGTGCCTCGGAGAGCGTGAACCGCCCCGCGTAGAGGGCCTTGCCCACGATGGCGCCCTCGACGCCCGTGGACACGAGCTCGCGCAGTGCCGCGATGTCCTCGAGCGAAGAGATGCCGCCGGAGGCCACCACGGGCTTGTCCGTGCGTCGCGCCACCTCCGCGAGCAGCTCGGTGTTCGGGCCACGGAGAGTGCCGTCCTTGGTCACGTCCGTGACCACGTAGCGTGCACAGCCGTCCGCCTCCAGCCGGTCGAGGACTTCCCAGAGGTCCCCGCCGTCACGGGTCCAGCCACGCGCCGCGAGCGTGCTGCCGCGAACGTCCAGCCCCACGGCGATCAGGTCCCCGTGCTCCGCGATCACCCGACGCGTCCACTCCGGGTTCTCCAGAGCCGCGGTGCCGAGGTTGATGCGCGCGGGCCGCAGGGACAGGACACGCTCCAGGGACTCGTCGTCGCGGATGCCCCCGGACATCTCGATCTTCAGGTCGAGGTTCTGCGCCACACGACGCAGCACCTCGATGTTGTCGCCGCGGCCGAACGCGGCGTCGAGGTCCACCAGGTGGAGCCACTCGGCCCCGGCGTCCTGCCACGAGCGCGCGGCCTCCAGCGGATCTCCGTATCCGGTCTCGGAACCCGCTTCGCCCTGGACGAGGCGCACGGCCTGTCCGCCCTGGACGTCCACCGCCGGAAGCAGCTCGAGGCGGGGTTCGGTGGTCTCTGTCATGTCTCTCCTCGCGTCAGCGCCGGGTGGCGCGGTCAGGGTGTCGATGGGTGTCCGGGGACGTCTCGGCGGCGGGGCCTCACACGCTCACGGACCACGAGTACGCCCCGTAGCCGATGAGTGCCGCGGCGATGACGGCGATCAGGACCACCGACCACAGGGGTTTGCGCTGCTGGTGGAACGAGATGGCGCCTCCCACGAAGAACGCCCCCGCCACGAGCACCAGGAGTGAGGGTGTCACGGGGTGGCCTCCGATCCGGTTGCGGGCATGCGCCCCTGCATGCGGCCGGTGCGCGGGAGCGTGTCGAGCCAGTTGCGCAGCAGTGCGATGCCCGCGTGCGAAGACTTCTCGGGGTGGAACTGCGTGGCGCTCAGCGGACCGTTCTCGACGGCGGCCACGAACGGGGCCCCGTGCTCGGCCCAGGTGACGGCCGGCGGGGACATCTGCTCGATGCTCTGGTCGAACGCCCAGTCCTGGACCCCGTAGGAGTGCACGAAGTAGAACCTCTCGTCCTCGAGCCCGCGGAACAGCACGGAACCCTCCGGAGGCTGCACCGTGTTCCAGCCCATGTGGGGAACCACGGGAGCGGCCAGCCGTTCGACCGTCCCCGGCCACTGGCCCAGTCCCTCGGACTCGCGGCCGTGCTCCACACCGCGCTCGAACATGACCTGCAGTCCCACGCAGATGCCCAGGACCGGCCGGCCGCCGCTGAGACGACGGTCGATCAGACGCGGCGCGTCCACGGCGCGCAGCCCGGACATGACCGCCTCGAAGGCACCCACGCCCGGGACGAGCAGCCCGTCCGCGTCCGCGACGTCGCGGGGGTCCGCGCTGAGCTTCACGCGCGCCCCGGCCTCCTCGAGCGCCCGGACCGCAGAGCGGACGTTGCCGGCCCCATAGTCCAGCACGACGACGTCGGGAGCGTCACGGACTCCGGTGTCCACCCCGCTCACAGTGCGCCCTTCGTGGACGGGATGGAGCCTGCCATGCGCGGATCCAGCTCCACGGCCTCGCGCAGCGCACGCGCCAGGGCCTTGAACTGGGCCTCGACGATGTGGTGCGGGTCCCGGCCGCGGAGGAGCTCCACGTGCAGGCACAGCTGCGCGTGGTGGGCCAGGGACTCGAAGACGTGACGGGTCATGGACCCGGTGAAGTGACCGCCGATCAGGTGGTACTGCTGCCCCTCCGGCTCGCCGAGGTGCACGGTGTACGGGCGGCCGGAGACGTCCACCACCGCGGAGGCCAGGGCCTCGTCCAGCGGCACGGTGGCCTGCCCGAAACGGCGGATCCCGCGCTTGTCCCCGAGGGCCTCGTGCAACGCCTCTCCGAGCACGATCGCCGTGTCCTCCACGGTGTGGTGGACGTCGATGTCCGTGTCACCGTGCGCCTGGACGTCCAGGTCGATCAGGGAGTGCTTGGACAGGGCGGTGAGCATGTGGTTGTAGAACGGGACGGTCGTCTCGATCCGCGACGTCCCCGTGCCGTCCAGGTTGACGCTCACGCGCACCGTGGACTCGCTCGTCACGCGCTCCACGGTGGCGGTTCGCTGGTTCTCGGCTGCGCTCATGTGCTGCGATGACTCCTTGGTGTTCGCGTCCCGCGACCCTTCACGGGACCGTTCCAGTCTAGGCGGGCCCTCCGACCGGCTTGACCGGGCTAACGAGACCTCCTCGCGGCCCGGGTGGACGCGGGCCCCTCGTTCAGCGCGGGGCAATTCCCGCCGGGGCGGTCCCGGTTGGCTGCGGGCCTCGCCCCGCCTGGCCCGGGTGCCGCGTCAGCGGACGGACAGGTGGTCCTCCACGGCCTCGAGGAACGCGGTGTTCTCGGCCTCCGTGCCGGCGGTGACGCGCAGGTGACCGGGGATGCCGACGTCGCGCACCAGGACGCCCCGGTCCAGGAGCGCCTGCCACATCTCGTGCGCGTCCCCGTGGCACGCGAAGAAGACGAAGTTGGAATCGGACTCCGCCGGGGTCAGACCCATGCGCTTGAGCTCGTCCACGATCCGGTCCCGCTGCATCTTGACGTCCTCCACCGTGGCGAGCAGTGTCCCGTGGTGCGCCAGCGCCGCCAGCGCCGTCGCCTGGGTGACGCTCGAGAGGTGGTAGGGCAGGCGCACGAGCCGCATGGCATCCGCAACCTCGCGGGCCGCCGCGAAGTACCCGAGCCTCGCCCCGGCCAGTGCGAAGGCCTTGCTCATGGTGCGGGTCACGATCAGCCGGGGCCGGCCCTCCAGCAGGGTCAGGGCGGACGGCGTGCCGAAACGGGCGAACTCGGCATACGCCTCGTCCACGACCACCACGGTGTTGGTGGCCTCTCCCGCCTCGTACACCGCACGGACCACGTCTAGGCCCAGCGCAGTGCCCGTGGGGTTGTTCGGTGAGCACAGGAAGACGACGTCCGGTGCGTGGGCCCGCACCTGCTGCGACGCCGACTCCGCCGAGAGGGAGAAGTCCTCCGCGCGGTCCCCCGCGATGAACTCCGTACCGGTGCCGAGTGCCAGCAGGGGGTACATCGAATAGGTGGGGACGAAGCTCAGCACGGAGCGGCCAGGCCCTCCGAAGGCCTGGAGGATCTGCTGCAGGATCTCGTTCGAGCCGTTGGCCGCCCAGAGGTTGTCCTCGGTGAGACCGTGCCCCAGGTAGTCGGCGAGTGCGCGGCGCAGGTCTGTGAAGTCGCGGTCCGGGTAACGGTTCAGGGACGCCGCCGTCTCGTGCACTCGTTGGGTGATGGCCTCCACGACCTCGCCCGGCACGGGATGCGTGTTCTCGTTCGTGTTCAGAGCGACCGCGACCTGCAGCTGGGGAGCCCCGTACGGGGACATTCCGCGCAGGTCGTCGCGCAGCGGAAGGGAGTCGAGGGGTGCGGCAGGATCATTCACCGCTCCAGTCTATGAACTTCTCCGTCGAAGTTCTCGGTGGAAATTCTCCGTGGAACTTCTCCGCGCGGTTCCGAGGTGTCGAACACGACGGCGCACCGGCGTCGTCTGCTCCGACCCGGGATCCCCGGCCCAGGAGGGCATCAGCGGGTTGGCACCTCGAGGACCTGTCCGGCCGTGAGCGAGGGCGAGGAGAGCCCGTTGAGCTCCGCGATGTCGCTCATGACCTCGCGGGTGTCGCGCTGGGGGTCCGCCGAGGCGGCGATCTCCCAGAGGGTCTGGTTCGACTGCACTGTGACGCTGCGGGTGACCGGCTCCGTCACGCTGTCGGTCGAGGCCTTGACGGTCGCGGGGAGGAGGAACACGGCGGCGACCACGAGCAGCGCCGCGGCACCGGTGACGAACGGGAGCCCGATCAGGAAGAAGCGCCCACGGCGCGTGAGGTGCACGCCGGAGCCGGTGCTTGCGCCCCCACCGTCCGTGCGGCGCACGCTGGCACTCGCACCGGCTGCGCGCACCGTGCTCGCCCCGCGGGTGGCTGCCGGAGCGGCGACCGAGGCCGGGCGACGGACGGCCCGGGAGATGCGGGACACGGGTGCGGCGGCACCGCGACGTAGGGACTTCGGCATGATGAGTGCGGTCATGACAACCTCCTGGTGATCGGGGCGGCGCCACCTCCCGGTGACGGTGTTCGAATCCTGTACTGCCTTCGTAGAACACATCTTCGAATGGCAGGGTTCAGTTCTAGCACGGATGTACGAACGCTGTCGAGGATGTTTTCGAACACATATTTGAATCGACGGCCTCGCGCGGGTTAAGCTCGAGGTCACACAGCAGTCAGTCGACCCCACGTCTCCGACACGCATAAGCGCCCCGGCGCCGCGCCGTCCCCCTGGGACACCGTCGCACCGCGTGACACGGTGAAAGGACCCCGCACGTGAGCACTTCTTCCCCGGAACGCCACGCGGCCGAGACCCGCGCGCGTTCGCTCACCCCGCGGCAGGCCAAGATCCTGGCCGCCGTCCAGCGCTCCATCGCCTCGCGGGGCTACCCGCCGTCCATGAGGGAGATCGGGGACATCGTGGGCCTGGCCTCCCTCTCCAGCGTCACGCACCAGCTCGGCCAGCTCGAGAAGTGGGGCTACCTCCGCCGCGATCCCCGCCGCCCCCGTGCCATGGAGATGCTCCGGCCGCTGAGCGCCGAGGAGCTGGACCGCCACCTGGGAGCCGAGCAGGATGCTCCAGACGCCCGTGGGGAGACGGCGGGGCGTGCCCCGTCCCCGGCCGTCCACACGATCGGGGACCTCCCCTCCGCGGACGAGTCCTCCGCCATGGTCTCGGTTCCGCTCGTGGGGCGCATCGCGGCCGGCGGTCCCATCACGGCCGAGCAGTCGGTCGAGGACGTCTTCTCCCTCCCGCGCCAGTTCGTGGGCCACGGCCAGCTGTTCATGCTGAAGGTCTCCGGCGACTCCATGATCGACGCCGCCATCTGCGACGGCGACTGGGTGGTCGTGCGCCAGCAGAACTCGGCGGAGAACGGCGACGTCGTGGCCGCGCTGCTGGACGACGAGGCCACCGTCAAGACGTTCCGCCAGCGCGACGGACACACCTGGCTGCTGCCGCAGAACACGCGCTACGAGCCGATCCTGGGTGACCACGCCACCGTGATGGGCAAGGTCGTCTCAGTGTTCCGGGCCCTGTAGGCCCGCCCGCACAACCAGTCACCGCGCCGCGTCACCGCCTCGTGGCGCCCGCTCATGTGGCGCCTCACAGCAGCAGGGGCGCGGAGCCTCCGTGCATTGCCGTCACCGGAACGGCGGTGCCACACGCGTGCCCGCCAGCGGGACCATCAAGCCGGGGCAGCGTCGTCGTGACCGGTACCCGCCTCGGCCCACCACACAGCCACGCCCTGCCCGGAGGTTCCGTCAGGAGGCGTCGAGGCGCTTCAGCGCGCCGAGGACCGTCTGCCGGTCCGTGGTGCGCCACAGTGGTGGCAGCGAACGGGTGAGGAAGGTTCCGTACCGGGCCGTGGCCAGGCGGGAGTCCAGCACGGCGACGACGCCACGGTCCCCGCTCGAACGGATCAGTCGCCCGGCGCCCTGCGCGAGGCGCACCGCGGCGTGGGCGGCCGAGACCGCCATGAAGCCGTTGCCCCCCGCCCGCTCGGTGGCACGCGTGCGCGCGGTGCCCAGCGGATCGTCGGGGCGCGGGAACGGGATCCGGTCGATCACCACGAGTCGGCAGGAGTGACCGGGAACGTCCACCCCCTGCCACAGGCTCATGGTGCCGAAGAGACTTGCCGCGGGGTCGTCCGTGAACTCCTTGACGAGCGAGGGCAGGGAGGCGTCCCCCTGGCACAGGATGGGCAGCTCCGTCCGTTCTCGCAGCGCCTCGGCGGCGTCCTCCGCGGCGCGGCGGGACGAGAAGAGACCGAGTGCGCCACCCCCGGACGCCTCGAGGAGTTCCAGCAGCTCGTCGAGCTGCTCGTGCGAGACCCCGCGACCCGGTTTCGCGAGGTGCTTCGCCACGTAGAGGATGCCCTGGCTGCGGTAGTCGAAGGGGCTGCCGACGTCCACGCCGCGCCACTTCGGTGCTCCTGGGCCCTGCAGCCCGAGCGATCCGGCGACCGACGAGAAGGAGGAGCCCACGGCCAGCGTGGCCGAGGTCAGGACCACGGTGCGGCCGTCGAACAGCCCCTCCCGCAGGGGCCCGGCCACGCTGAGGGGTGCGATGTTCAGGGTCGCGGGCTCCCCCGGGCCGGCCCCCACGTACCCGGCTCCGGGACTCCACCTGCCCACCCGGGAGACCCACAGGACGTCCCTGGTGGTGTCCGCGCCCAGCATCCGCTCGGCGGTGTCGAGCAGCTCGGAGAGCCGCGACCGCGCGGCGTGGCGGCCGGCGTCCTCTCCCTTGCTCTCCCCCTTGGTCTCGCTCAGACCCGTGCGGGCCGCGTCCTGGACTCCCCGCACCGCGTAGACCTGCTCCTCGGTGAAGCCGCGGGGCAGCAGCCCGGACTGCTCGTCGTCGAAGGCGCGGTCGAAGGCCTCGGCGGCGCGCTCGAGCGCTTCACCCGAGGCGGCCGTGTGCTTGCGCACGCCGGTTCCCGCCGCGCGCACGGCCGCCGCGGACAACGACGCCGTCACGGCTCCCGTGACACGGTCGCGCAGCTCGTGGGCCTCGTCCACGATCACGACGTCGTGCTCGGGCAGCACCGAGAGTCCCTCGAAGGCGTTGATCGCGAGCAGCGCGTGGTTGGTGATCACCACGTCCGCCTCTCCCGCCTGGGCGCGCGCCCGCTCGGCAAAGCACTCCTCCACGAGGGGGCACTTGCGCCCCAGGCACTCCTTCGCGGTGACCGAGACCTGGCGCCACGCGGCGTCCGAGACACCGGGCTGGACGTCGTCCCGGTCACCGGTCTCGGTGGACTCGACCCACTCCCGCAGCCGCACCACCTGCTGGGCGAGCCCGCCGAGGGGACGCTCCGCCCCGGAGCTGGCACCACCGGTGGCCGTGACGGGCACGGAGAACAGCGCGGCGTCGTCGTCCTCCGGGTAGCCGCCCTCCACCTTGTGCAGGCACGCGTAGTTGGAACGGCCCTTGAGCAGGGCCACGGTGGGGCGTTCGTCGAGCTCGTCCTCGAGAGCGTCCAGCAGACGGGGGACGTCCCGGCCGGTGATCTGGGACTGGAGGGCGAGCGTGGCGGTGGCGACCACCACGGGCTTGTCCGCGTCCCGGGCGTGGCGCAGCGCCGGAACGAGGTACGCGAGGGACTTGCCCGTGCCCGTTCCGGCCTGTACCAGCAGGTGTCTGCGGGTCTCCAGCGCCTCGGCGACCTTCGCGGCCATGAAACGCTGCCCGTCGCGCCGCTGGCCTCCCAGTGCGGCGACGGCGGCGTCCAGCAGCTCGAGGGCGTCCGCGCCCCCGGGCAGGGACTCCGGGCGGACGTCCGAGATGTCCTTCCCGGTCTCGTCGATGAACACGGAGGTCATGCGCCGGCGGGATCCTCCGCGTCCGGGACCAGGTAGGGCTCGAGGTCCGCCACGAGGTCCTCCCGCACCCGCACGTGCAGCCGGGTGCCGTCCTCCGTGTGCTCGGTGCGCAGGATCTCGGCGTCCTGGGCGTGCAGCCGTGAGACGACCTCGCCGTGGACGTAGGGCACCAGCAGCTCCAGCTCGTGGTCCGGGCGCGGGATGGCGGCCGCGATCAGGCGCTGCAGCTCCTCGACCCCCTCTCCCGTGCGGGCGGAGACGGCCACCGAGGGGTTCTCGTGGTTGCGCAGCCGCGCGAGGACCACGGGATCCGCGATGTCCGCCTTGTTCAGCGCCACGATCTCGGGGATGCCGTTGGCACCGACGTCCGTGAGAACGTCACGCACGGCCTTGAGCTGGCCCTCGGGGTCCGGGTGGGAGGCGTCCACCACGTGCACGATCACGTCCGCGTCCGCCACCTCCTCCAGCGTGGAGCGGAACGCCTCGACCAGCTGCGTGGGCAGCGAGCGCACGAAGCCCACGGTGTCCGCGAGGGTGTAGCCGATGCCGTCCGGGGTCTCCGCCTTGCGGACGGTGGGGTCCAGCGTGGCGAACAGTGCGTTCTCCACGAGGACCCCGGCGTCCGTGAGCCGGTTCAGGAGCGAGGACTTCCCCGCGTTGGTGTAGCCGGCGATGGCCACGGAGGGCACTGCGTTGCGCTTGCGGTTCAGCCGCTTGGTCTCGCGCGCGGGCTTCATCCCGGCGATCTCGCGGCGCAGCTTGGCCATGCGCTGACGGATGCGACGGCGGTCCAGCTCGATCTTGGTCTCACCGGGTCCGCGGCTGCCGATGCCCTCGCCGGACGCGGCACGGCCGCCGGCCTGACGCGAGAGGGAGTCGCCCCAGCCGCGCAGGCGGGGAAGCATGTACTCGAGCTGCGCGAGCTCGACCTGTGCCTTGCCCTCCTTGGACTTCGCGTGCTGCGCGAAGATGTCCAGGATGAGCCCGGTACGGTCGATGACCTTGACCTTGACCACGTCCTCCAGCGCGCGGCGCTGGGACGGGGCGAGCTCGGCGTCCACGACCACGGTGTCCGCGCCCGTGGCGGCCACGACGTCCTTCAGCTCCAGGGCCTTGCCGGAGCCCAGGTACGTCCCGGGGTCCGGGTTCACGCGGCGCTGCAGCAGGCCGTCCATGACCTCGGAGCCGGCGGTCTCCGCCAGGGCTGCGAGTTCCCGCAGGGAGTTCTCGGCGTCCGCCAGGGTGCCGCTCGAGTAGACGCCGGCGAGCACCACGCGCTCCAGGCGCAGCTGGCGGTACTCGACCTCGGTGACGTCCTCGAGCTCCGTGGACAGCCCCGCGACGCGGCGCAGGGCGTGGCGCTCCGCGAGGTCCTGCTGGTCGCCGTCGCCGACGCCGTGGTACTCGTTCTCCGCGGCCAGCTCCCGGGCGCGCCCCAGGTGCTCGCGGCCGGTGCGGGCCCCGCTCTCCGTCTCGGCGTCGTCGCCGTGGGCCGGATCGGAGCCGACTCCCGCCAGGGGGGCCTCGGCGCGGCTGCGTGCGCGGGCCAGTACCCTCGAGACGACGTCCTCGAGCTCCGGGCCGGTCAGGTCACCGGGCTGCGCGGAGTCCTGCGGCGCGGCGTCCCGGTGGGTGTGAGATTCAGTCATGTATTCCTGTGTTCGGGAGGGGTGGTCAGTGCTGCCAGTCTAGCGCCGGGCACCGACACACCCGGGCGGGCACTACCATGTGGAGCCATGACCCCCGAGCCCTCCGCGCAGCACTACTTCGTCTCCGACCCCGCCGTGGCGCAGAAGCCGCGCCGGATCACCGTGGAGCTGAGGGGACGCACCGTGGAGGTCGGCACCGACGCGGGGATCTTCTCCCCCGGGGCCCTCGACAAGGGAACGGCGGCGCTGCTGCGCAACGTCCCCGATCCCCGGGGCCACTCGTTCCTCGACATCGGCTGCGGCTGGGGCCCGCTCAGCATCGCGCTGGCCCAGGCCGATCCGGAGGCGAGCGTCACGGCCGTGGACGTCAACGAGCGCAGCCTCGCCCTGACCTCGGCCAACGCGCAGGAGCTGGGACTGCGGGGCGTGCAGACGTTCCTGCCCGAGGACGTCCCCGCGGAGCGGACCTTCGACACCATCTGGTCCAACCCGCCCATCCGCGTGGGCAAGGACGCCCTGCACGAGATCCTCGCCCAGTGGCTGCCCCGGCTCGCTCCCGGCGGCAGCGCGTGGCTCGTGGTGCAGAAGAACCTCGGCGGCGACACCCTCCAGCGGTGGCTGCGGGAGACCCTGCCGGAGGAGTTCCACGTGCGCCGCGCGGCCACGGACAAGGGCTTCCGGGTCATCGCGGTGGAGCGGGACTGACCGCGGTGGCGCAGCGCAGCTGATCCTCGCAGCGCAACTGGTCACCGTGCCGTGGGACTGATCCCCGTGCACCCGCGGGGATCACCGCGGGTGCAGCGGGTCGCCCTTGCCCAGCGGGCCGTCATGGTGCGGCGGGTCGTCATGGGTGCGGCGGGTCACCATGGGACGACGGGCCACCGCGGTGTGGCGGGAACGACGACGCCGCACAGCCGCCCCGCGCCTCACACGAGTTCGGCGGTGGCCACCACCCGCACCGGGCCGGCCAGCACCACGTGCTCCGTACCGTCCGGGGCCGGGACGAAGGTGACCGAGAGGACTCCCCCGGGGACCCGCACGAACCAGCGGTCCGGCGAGTCCGGCCCGCCCCAGAAGCGCGTGGCCGCCGCGGCGGCGCACGCCCCCGTGCCGCACGAGTAGGTCTCCCCGACCCCGCGCTCGTAGACGCGCATCTCGATGCGGCCCACGGCGTCGTCGTCGTGCTCCAGGGGCACCACGAACTCCACGTTCGTGCCGTCCGCCGGCGCCGGGTCCACGACCGGCGCGGTGTGCAGGTCCAGGGCGTCCAGCTTCTCTCCCTCGGACAGCGCGACGACCGTGTGCGGGTTGCCCATGCTCAGCGAGATCCCCGGGCGCTGGACCGTGAGGCCCGAGACCGAGACCAGGCAGTCGGAACCGCGCTCGCGGGCGGCGTCGCCGTGCTCGAAGCTCCAGGGGCCCATGTCCACCGCGTACCCGTCCGCCGTGCGCGCGACGCTGCGGACACCCGCCCGGGTGCCGATCCGCAGCCGCGCGCCCCGGGACAGCTCGACGAGGCCCTCCCGCACCAGGTGGTCCACGAACACACGCACGCCGTTGCCGCACATCTGGGCGAGCGAGCCGTCTCCGTTGCGGTAGTCCATGAACCACTCGACGTCCGGCGACCGCTCGGCGAGCCGACGGCCCTCCGGCACGTGCTCGGCGCGCACGGCGCGGATGAGACCGTCACCGCCCAGGCCCAGGTGCCGGTCGCACACCGCGGCCACCGTGTCCGCGGAGACGTCCAGGGAGCCGTCCAGGTCCGTGAAGACCACGAAGTCGTTGCCCGTGCCGTGCGCCTTGCGCACGCGCACTCCCGCCAGTTCCGGCCAGTGCGCGGCGCGGCCCGTTGTCCCACTCGTTTCCGTCATGGCCGTCATCCTACTGACCGCGCAGCACGGCCCGCGCGCGGTCCGCGAGCTCCGCCACACCGACGGGGGCGGCGGCGTCGAGCCAGTGGACGCGCGGGTCGGCGCCGAACCACGTGCGCTGCCGCTTGGTGAACCGGCGCGTCGCCGCCACGGTCTGCTCGCGCGCCTGCTCGAGGTCGAGGGTGCCGTCCAGCACGGCCAGCAGCTGCGGGTAGCCCAGGGCCCTGCCCGCCGTGGGGCTCTCGCGCAGACCGCGCGCCTCCAGGGCACGCACCTCCTCCAGCCAGCCGCGCTCGAGCATGACGTCCACGCGACGGGCCAGGCGCTCGGTGAGGACCTCCCGGTCCATGCCCAGGCCCACCTGGACGGTGGGGCGCACGTACCGGCGCCGCGGCATGAAGGAGGTGAACGGTCGACCCGTGAGCTCGTGGACCTCCAGCGCCCGGACCAGCCGCCGCTCGTCCTTGACCCGGGCGGAGGACTCCGGGTCCACGGCGGCCAGCTGTTCCAGCAGCGGTCCCCGCCCGTCCCGGGCGAGCTCCGCCTCGAGACGCGCACGGATGCCGGCGTCCGTGCCCGGGAACTCGATGTCGTCGAGCACTGCGCGGACGTAGAGACCGGAACCTCCCACGAGGATCGGCACGCGGCCTCGTCCTGCGATCTCCGCGATGGCACGGCGGGCCTCGCGCTGGAACGCGGCGACCGAGGCCTCCTCGTGGATCTCCAGGACGTCCAGCAGGTGGTGCGGCACCCCGCCCCTCTCCTCGGGCGGGAGCTTGGCCGTGCCGATGTCCATGCCACAGTAGAGCTGCAGTGCGTCCGCGTTGACGACCTCGCCGTCCAGCCGGTGCGCCAAGGCAATCCCGAGGTCGGACTTTCCGGTGCCCGTGGGACCCACGACGGCCACGACCGGCGGGCCGTCTGGGCCCGGTTCTGGCGCCCTCAGATCTTTCACGCCGTCGGGGCCCGCCTGCTCGTCCACTGCTGCCACGGTTCAGGGTCTCCGCAGGGACGGCATCCCGAGCCCCACTGCCCCCGGGGCTCCGGACGACGACGGCGCGGCGCAGGACTCGGCCTGCGCCGCCTCCCAGGCGTCCCCGCCGCGGGTGCGGCGCAGCTCGTACTCGGAGGCGTCACGCGGATCCGCGAGCTGGTGGTACGCGGCGGCCCCCGTCACGGGGACGCTCACCACGTCCCCGGGCCGGGGCTGCGGCGCACCCTCGGGCACGCTGAAGTGGATCAGGCGCTGGTCGCGGCCCCTGCCCGACAGCCGGTGGGTGCTCTCCGCCTTGCGACCCGACTGCGCGCTCACGAGGATCTCGGCGCGGGAACCGATCAGTCCACGGTTCAGGCGGGCGCTGATCTCGTCCTGCAGTGCGGTGAGGCGCTCGAAGCGCTCCTGCACGACGGCGGCCGGAACCTGGTCCGCCATCTCACCGGCCGGGGTGCCCGGGCGCACCGAGTACTGGAACGTGAACGCCGAGGAGAACTCGGAAGCGGCCACCACGTCCAGCGTGTCCTGGAAGTCCTGCTCCGTCTCCCCGGGGAAGCCCACGATGATGTCCGTGGTGATGGCCGCGCCGGGGATGCGCTCGCGGACCCGTTCCAGGATCCCCAGGAACTTCTTCGAGCGGTAGGAACGGCGCATGTCCTTCAGGATGCGGTCCGAACCGGACTGCAGCGGCATGTGCAGCTGCGGCATCACGTTGGGGGTCTCGGCCATGGCGTCGATCACGTCGTCCGTGAACGCCGCCGGGTGCGGGCTCGTGAACCGGACGCGCTCCAGCCCCTCGATGTCGCCGCACGCGCGCAGCAGCTTGGCGAACGCGCCGCGGTCTCCGAACTCGACGCCGTAGGAGTTCACGTTCTGCCCGAGCAGCGTCACCTCCACCGCGCCGGAGTCCACCAGGGCGTGCACCTCGGCGAGGATGTCTCCGGGCCGCCGGTCCTTCTCCTTGCCGCGCAACTGCGGGACGATGCAGAACGTGCACGTGTTGTTGCACCCCACGGAGATCGACACCCATCCGGCGTAGGCCTGTTCCCGCTTGGTGGGCAGCGCGGAGGGGAAGGTCTCCAGAGCCTCCAGGATCTCCACCTGGGCCTGCTCGTTGTGGCGGGCTCGCTCCAGCAGCACCGGCAGGGAGCCGATGTTGTGCGTGCCGAAGACCACGTCCACCCACGGTGCCTTCTCCACGATCGTAGCGCGGTCCTTCTGGGCCAGGCAGCCGCCGACGGCGATCTGCAGCCGGTCGTTGCGGCGCTTGACCGGGGCGAGCTGACCGAGCTGACCGTAGAGCTTGTTGTCCGCGTTCTCGCGCACCGCACACGTGTTGAAGACGACGAGGTCCGGCTCCCGGTCCACGGCCGGAACGTAGCCGGCTGTCTCCAGGAGACCGGTGATGCGCTCGGAGTCGTGGGCGTTCATCTGGCACCCCAGCGTGCGCACCTCGTAGGCCGGTGCGGCCTCGCGGGCGTCGAACGCCTCGTGCGGAGCGGAGGGCTGGAGGGGCTGCGTCTGAACCGACCGGGGCATCTGAGTCACCCCCTCATTTTAGGGATCGGGTCAAATTCTCCCGCGGTGACGTCATGTGGTTCCTGCGGCGGCTGAGTGCGGCCCGGTGACCGTGCGGGGCGGCACATCAGCACCGCGGTGTTTCAGCGCCTCCCGCACCTCAGAACCCCAGAACCCCATCACTTCAGCACCTCGGCACCTCGGCACCTCGGCACCTCACGGGGTGTCCCACACGTCCGCGCCGTCCAGGTCAGAGCGTTCCTCCCCGGTTCCCGCCGATCCGAGCTCCGCGAGCTCGTCCTTCACGACGGCGAACGCGAGCCCCGGTGCGTACCCCTTCCGGCCGAGCATGCTCACCAGCCTGCGGGTGAGCTTTTCGTGCTCCGTGCGGTCGCCCGGGTCCACGGTGGCGGGGAGCTTCTTGCGCACGAGTTCGTGCGCGTCCCGGAGCTCGTCCTCGTCCGTGCGCTGGTCCAGCGCCTCCTCCGCAATCTCACCGGTGATCCCGCGCTGCGAGAGCTCACGGCGCAGCGCGGAGCGTGACAGCCGACGGGTCTCCGCGCGCGAACGGACGAACATCGCCGCAAAAGCGCGGTCGTCCACGAGATTGACCTCTTCGAAGCGGTCCAGCACCTCCCCGGCGACGTCTTCCGGGATGTCCTTGTCCGCCAGCTTGTCCTCCAGCTGGCGCCGCGACTTCGCCGACGCCGTCAGTTGACGCAGCACGATCGACCGGGCGCGCTCGCGCACCTCGGGGTCCTCTCCCCTGTGGCCCCCATCGGCAGAGACTCCGGCAGGTACCTGGGAACCGGCCCCGGGGGCCGATGCAGGTTCTTGCCCCGTCCCGGCATGGTGCTCCGTCCCGGGAGGGGCCGCGAACAGCGGTTCCCCCGAGGAGGGGGCGGCGGAGGGGGCCGCGTTCACGGAGGACGTGGAGTCGGCCGCGGAGTGTGACGCGGACGGCGCCGCCGGGCCACGGCGGGATGCCGTGGCCCGGCGGCGCCGGGCATCGTAGCGTGACGAGTCACTCATGGATGCGGTCCCTCACCTCAGAAGGCGGGAAGCTCCGTGTCGTCCTTCTGGGGAGCGAAGGGAGCGTCCGGGTCCAGGTCCTGGCCGACGTCCTCCAGCGCGTCCGCATCCTGTGACGCCTCGTCCGGATCCTCGGTGATGCCGAGCTTCACCAGGATCTTGCGCTCGATCTCCTGCGCGAGCTCCGGGTTGTCCTTGAGGAAGCGGCGGGAGTTCTCCTTGCCCTGCCCCAGCTGGTCGCCCTCGTAGGTGAACCACGCGCCGGACTTCTTGACGATCCCGTGCTCCACCCCCATGTCGATCAGGCCACCCTCGATGGAGATGCCCTGGCCGTAGAGGATGTCGAACTCGGCCTGCTTGAAGGGCGGGGCCATTTTGTTCTTGACGATCTTGGCGCGCGTGCGGTTACCGACGGGGTTGGCGCCGTCCTTGAGCGTCTCGATGCGGCGGACGTCCACGCGCACGGACGCGTAGAACTTCAGCGCCTTGCCACCCGTAGTGGTCTCCGGGGAGCCGAAGAACACGCCGATCTTCTCGCGCAGCTGGTTGATGAAGATGGCCGTGGTGTTGGTGTGGGACAGCCGTCCCGTGATCTTGCGCAGCGCCTGGGACATGAGGCGGGCCTGCAGACCCACGTGGCTGTCACCCATCTCGCCCTCGATCTCTGCCTTGGGCACGAGGGCCGCCACGGAGTCGATCACGATGATGTCGATGGATCCGGAGCCCACGAGCATGTCCATGATCTCGAGCGCCTGCTCACCGGTGTCTGGCTGGGAGACCAGCAGGTTGTCCGTGTCCACGCCGAGCTTCTCCGCGTAGGCGGGATCCAGGGCGTGCTCGGCGTCGATGAACGCGGCGATGCCGCCGGCCTTCTGGACGCTCGCCACCGCGTGCAGGGCCACGGTGGTCTTGCCCGAGGACTCCGGGCCGTAGATCTCCACGACGCGGCCCCGGGGGAATCCGCCGATGCCCAGTGCGACGTCCAGCGCGATGGAGCCGGTGGGAATGGTCTCGATCTTCGTGGCGGGGCGGTCGCCCAGCCGCATGACCGAGCCCTTGCCGTAGTTCTTGTCGATCTGGGAGAGCACGGTGTCCAGTGCCTTCTCGCGATCGGAGCCGGCCACCTGAGAGGGTGCGGGTGCGCCCTTGGACTTGGCTGCCATGTTTCACCTCTGGTTCTCGGGGGCCGGTGCGGCCCTGATGATGTCTTCGCGGTCCACGGTATAGCGGGGGTCCGACACCCATAAGAGACCGGTGCCGGGTGTGGAGCACGTGTGACCGGGTTCGAATATACCTTCGAACCCGGTGCGGCGCACGTCAGCCGGCCGTCACCGCCGCGGCGGCTGGTCCGGACCCCACCACCGGGACTGCGGCACCTCCTGGGCACGGCACACGGCAAACCACACGGTCTTGGGATCCTCCCCCGCCTCGAGCGCCTCGCTCGCCGTGCGGTCCCCCAGCTCGGACAGCACGAGGTCCCGGGCCAGCACCCTGCAGTAGGCAGCCCCGAACTCGTGGGCCATCAGGTCCCAGAACGCACTCACTCGCATGCTCGTCATCTCCTCCTCGTCGCGAACTCTTCACCGCGCACCGCCCGGGCACGCGCCCTCGGCCAGCCGGGCGCTTCCGAACCCCGCCTCACCGAACCGAACCCCGCCGCACCGCACGATGTCACGTGCCGGGCGCGAACATGAAACGGACCCGCCCGAGGGCGGGTCCGTCCGTGTGGTTCCAGGTCCCCCGGCCGGAGGTGAGCACCTCCCGCGCCAGGGCCTGTCTCAGCGCGCGCTCGCGGCGCTGCCGCCGCGCAGCTGGCGCACCTCCCGGGTGAACTCCTCCGTCATCTCCGACGGCACGGTGTCCGGGATGAAGTTGCCCTCCGCGTAGGCGAGCCGGTCCGCGACCTCGCGCAGCATCTGGGACATGGGGATGTCCAGGGCCGTGCAGATCGAGGCCAGCAGCTCCGAGGACGCTTCCTTCTGGCCGCGCTCCACCTCGCTGAGGTATCCCAGGGAGACGCGGGCGCTGTGCGAGACCTCGCGCAGCGTGCGCCCCTGGCGCTGGCGGACGTTGCGCAGCACCTCTCCGATCTCCTGGCGCAGGACACCCACCTTCATCTCGTGGGTCTCCGCGTGAGCTTCATCGGCCACACCCACGTCCTTCCAACGGACGACACCATTGACAGACACGGGTTGCTTCGTCATGTGAATTGCCTACTCCTCGTACGTACGAACGGGGCCTCCCCGCACCGTCACGGCTGCGGTGGACTCCAGAGTCTTGAGCCCGACTGGCTCAACGCTCCGACTGTCATAACGTGCTTGCATGTTCAATTGTTCCCTGCTGCCGTCCGAAAAGCACTATGCGTTGGCTGTGAAAGCAATTTGAGTCGTCAGTATGTCGATCGCACGTGCCACCGTGGCGGCCCGGATGCCCGCTCGGTCACCCGTGAGGGTGAGACGCTGCGAGAAGTCACCCGTGGGCCCGCTGACGCCCACGAACACGGTCCCCACGGGGTGGCCGTCGTGCGGCTCCGGGCCGGCCACGCCGGTGGTCGACACCGACCAGTCCACACCGAGCGCCGTCCGCGCTCCGCGGGCCATGGCCTCCGCCACCTCCGCGTCCACGGCTCCCACGCGCTCCAGGAGCTCGTGGGACACCCCCAGAACACGCTCCTTGGCGGCGTGCGAGTAGCTCACCACGGCACCCTCGAAGCACGACGACGCCCCGGCGACCGTGACGATCTCCGACGCCACCGCACCTCCCGTGAGGGACTCCGCGGTGCCCACCGTCACGCCGAGGCGCGTGGCGAGTGCGACCAGCGCCGCGGCGTCGTGCCCAGACCCCCCGTCACTGCCGGGGCCGGACGGCGCGGAACCGCTCACGCGCTCTCTCCCCTGACCGCGCGGTTGCGCAGCTGCACCGCCTTGACCACGTAGTCCACGCCCGTGACCACGGTGGCGAGCAGCGCCAGAGCGGTCAGCAGCCACGCGAGCCACAGCCACCACTGGCCCACGAACGGGGCGAGCGGAAGCAGCAGGGCGATCAGTGCCGCGGTCTGCAGCACGGTCTTGGTCTTGCCGCCCTTGGACGCGGCCATGACGCCGTAGCGGATCACCACGAAGCGCATGACGGTGATGCCCCACTCGCGCACGAGGATGACGATGGTCACCCACCACCACAGCTCGCCGAGCATCGAGAGCACCACGAACGCCGCCCCCGTGAGCAGCTTGTCCGCAATGGGGTCCGCGATCTTGCCGAAACTCGTGATGAGGTTGCGGGCGCGGGCGATGTCACCGTCCAGCTTGTCGGTGAGCATGGCCAACCCGAAGGTCACGACCGCGGCCCACCGCATGGCCATCGAGTCCTCGCCGTGCGTGCCCCCGGCCACCAGGAACCACACGAAGAACGGCACCATCACGATGCGCAGCGCGGTCAGCGCGTTCGGCAGGTTCCAGTTCGAGGTCCTGGGGGCGGGTGCGCCCTGTGGCGTTCCGTTGTGGTTCGTGGTCATCGTCCCGTCAGCTCCCATGCGTCCTCGGATTCGTCGGACCCGTCGTGGTAGTCGTGCGCAACGTCGGCGAGCGAGGCCTCGACCGGGTCATCACCGTAGTCGACCGAGCCGGTCACAGCACCGGCGCCCGTGGTGTCGGTGCCCTCTTGCGCGGACCCGCCACCGGCGGGCGGCTCTTCCCCGCGGATCAGTGCCAGGGTGGCCGCGAGATCGTCCGGCTTGACCAGCACGTCCCGCGCCTTGGAGCCCTCGGAGGCGCCGACGACGCCGCGGGACTCCAGCAGGTCCATGAGCCGCCCGGCCTTGGCGAAGCCCACGCGCAGCTTGCGCTGCAGCATGGAGGTGGAGCCGAACTGCGTGGTGATGATCAGCTCCGCGGCCTGCAGCAGAACGTCGAGGTCGTTCCCGATGTCCTCGTCGATGGTCTTCTTGGGCGCCTCCTGGACGACGTCGTCCCGGTAGTGCGCGGACATCTGCGACTTCACGTGCTCGACGACCTTGTGGATCTCCGACTCCGAGACCCACGCACCCTGCACGCGCATGGGCTTCGACGCGCCCATGGGCAGGAACAGCGCGTCACCCTGGCCGATGAGCTTCTCGGCGCCGGCCTGGTCCAGGACCACGCGGGAGTCCGTGACCGACGACGTCGCGAAGGCCATGCGGGAGGGCACGTTCGCCTTGATCAGGCCCGTGACCACGTCCACCGAGGGCCGCTGGGTGGCGAGCACCAGGTGGATGCCCGCGGCGCGGGCGAGCTGCGTGATGCGCACGATGGCGTCCTCGACGTCCCGCGGCGCGACCATCATGAGGTCCGCGAGCTCGTCCACGATCACCAGAAGGTACGGGTAGGGCCGGATGGTCCGCTTGGAGCCGGGCTCCGGCTGGACCTTGCCGTTGCGCACGGCCTTGTTGAAGTCGTCGATGTGCTTGTACCCGAAGTGGGAGAGGTCGTCGTAGCGCGCGTCCATCTCCCGCACGACCCACTGCAGCGCCTCGGCGGCCTTCTTGGGGTTCGTGATGATCGGGGTGATCAGGTGCGGCACGCCCTCGTACGCCGTGAGCTCCACGCGCTTCGGGTCCACCATGACCAGGCGCACCTCGTCCGGGGTGGAGCGCATCAGGATGGACACGATCATCGAGTTCACGAACGAGGACTTTCCCGCGCCGGTGGCGCCGGCCACGAGCATGTGCGGCATCTTGGCCAGGTTCGCGAGCACGAAGCCGCCCTCGACGTCCTTGCCCACGCCCATGATCATGGGGTGCTCGGACGTGCGGGCCTTCTGCGAGCGCAGCACGTCGCCCAGCGCCACGGTCTCGCGGTCCGTGTTCGGAATCTCGATGCCGATCGCGGACTTGCCCGGGATGGGCGAGAGGATGCGGACGTCCGCCGAGGCCACGGCGTACGCGATGTTCTTGGACAGGGCGGTGACGCGCTCCACCTTGGTGCCCGAGCCCAGCTCGATCTCGTAGCGGGTGACCGTGGGACCGCGGGAGAAGCCCGTGACCTCCGCGTCCACCTTGAACTGCTGCAGCACGTTGGTCAGCGCCGCGACCACCTGGTCGTTGGCCTCGGAGCGCTCCTTCGCCGGGGGCCCCTGCACGAGGTCCGCAACCGGGGGGAGGCTGTAGGCGACGTCGCCCTGCAGCTTCAGCTGCTCGGAGCGGGCGGGGATCGGGGTGCTGGGCGTGTGGGTGCGCGTCGCGACGTCGTGCCCGTCCGAGGAGTCGTCGACGCCCGGGGTGTCGTCCAGCGCGGCGAGGGCCGGGGCGTCCGACGCCGCGGCGGTGTCCGCGGCCGGCGCGATGCCCTGCTCCTCGCGCAGCTTCCGGGCCTCACGCTGGGAGCGGGTGGGCCGCTTCTCCCCCGGGCGCAGTGCGGGTTCGGGGCTCGGCACCGTCTCGGTGCGCTGGGAGTCCGCGGCGTCGGCGTCCGTGGCCTTCGCGGCGCGGGCCTTCGAGGAGCCTCCCTTGCGGGGCACGCTCGACCCGACGTCGAACACGCTCGTGGCGCCTGCCCCCTTGGCCTCGCGGCGGTTGGCCTCGTCCACGACGGCGCGCTCGAACGCCTCGTCGCCGTCGTAGCGGTCCAGCTCCTCGCGCTCACGACGACGCCGCGAGCGCGCCGTGCGCGCGGAACGTCCCGTGCTCGCGGGGTCCAGGTAGGAGCGGTCGTGCTGCGGGGCGGAGAGGTCCGTGCTGCGCGGCTCCGTCTGGCCCGTGAGCCTGCGGTAGAGCAGGTGCAACCGGGGCCCGATCTCCCCCACGGGGGTTGCGGTCATCACGAGCAGTGCCAGCACGGCGAGCGCCACGAAGACCACGAGCGCGCCCCACGGGGTGATGAGAGAGGACAACGGATCCGCGGCGAGGAAGCCCACGAAGCCCCCGGCGCTCCAGACCGCCTCGAAGCCGTCCCCCAGGGAGGGCGAGCCGCCCGCGATGTGGGCGGTTCCCGCTCCGGCGACCGTCAGGGCGAGCAGCCCGATGGCGATCCGGTTGTTGGCCTGGGTGGCCTCGGGGTGGCGGAAGATCCGCACGGCGAAGCAGAAGCAGAAGATGGGCAGCACCAGGGCCATGAACCCGAAGGTCCCGCCCACCACGGCGTGTGCCCAGGACGCGGGGACGGCCACGGCGGCGAAGTCCACGCCGCGCAGGTTCCACCACTCGAGCGCGGCGATCAGCACCGCGAGCACGAGCCACACCAGCGCGCCACCGTCACGGCGCTGCTCGGGGGCGATGTCCGTGCGCAGGGTGCCCACGCGACGCACCGCGGCACCCACCACGTGCCCGACGCCGGACCACGCGTTCACGATCCCCCGCAGGGCACCGGGGGCCGCCGGGGAGGTCTTAGACGTGCCGCGGGCCGGGGTCTTCCTGCCGTTCTTGGGGGACCCCGAGGACTTCGCGGACCGGGTGGCGGTCTTCGTGGAGCGCGCGGGGGAAGTTCGTGACGCCATGCCCCCAGGGTACCCGGACGCACAGCGGCCCGCCCGGAGTGCATTCCGGGCGGGCCGCTTTGGTGTGTGGTGGCGAGGGGCGCTCAGGCCTCGACGACCACCGGGACGATCATGGGCTTGCGGCGCAGCTTGCGCGAGACCCACGAACCGACCGTTCGGCGCACGATCTGCTGCAGCTGGTGGGAGGTGTGGTTCTTCCCGCTCTCCCCCAGCGCCTCCTCGAGCGCGGCGGCGATCTTCGGACGGATCTCGTTGAAGACCTTGTCCTCCTCCGCGACGCCGCGGGCGTGGATGTCCGGGCCCGAGACGATCTTGCCGGTGTCCCGGTTCACGACCGTGACCACGGAGATGAAGCCCTCCTCGCCCAGCGTCATGCGGTCCTTGAGGTCCGCCTCGGTGATCTCCCCCACCGAGGAGCCGTCCACGTAGATGAACCCGCACTCCACCTGGCCGGTGATCTTGGACGCCCCGTTGTGCATGTCCACCACGGTGCCGTTCTCCGCGAGGATCACGTGGTCCTCGGGGACACCGGTCTCCTTGGCGAGGTCGCCGTTGGCGATCAGGTGGCGGACCTCACCGTGGACGGGCATGACGTACTCGGGCTCCACGATGTTGTAGCAGTACAGCAGCTCGCCCGCCCCGGCGTGGCCGGAGACGTGCACCTTCGCGTTGCCCTTGTGCACCACGTGGGCCCCGAGGCGCATGAGCCCGTTGATCACGCGGAACACGGAGTTCTCGTTGCCCGGAATCAGGGAGGAGGCCAGGATGACGGTGTCGCCCTCGTTGACCTGCACCTTGTGGTCCCCGTTGGCCATGCGGGACAGCGCGGCCATGGGCTCGCCCTGGGAACCGGTGCACATGATGACCAGCTTGTCGTCCGGGTAGTCCCCGACCTTCTTCTGGTCCACGAGCACGTTCGGCGGGACGTCCAGGTAGCCGAGCTTCTCCGCGATCGTCATGTTGCGGATCATGGAGCGGCCCATCAGGACCACCTTGCGGCCGTTGGCCACCGCGGCGTCGAGCACCTGCTGGACGCGGTGCACGTGCGAGGAGAAGGAGGCCACGATCACGCGCTGCTTGGCGCGGGAGACCACGTCCGTGAGGACGGGGCCGATGGCCTTCTCCGACGCGATGAAGCCGGGGACCTCCGCGTTGGTCGAGTCGGTGAGGAACAGGTCCACACCCTCCTCGCCGAGCCGCGCGAAGTGCCGCAGGTCCGTGATGCGCCCGTCCAGGGGCAGCTGGTCCATCTTGAAGTCGCCGGTGTGCAGCACGGTTCCCGCCTTGGTGCGCAGGAACACGGCCAGGGCGTCCGGGATGGAGTGGTTCACCGCGACGAACTCGCACTCGAACTCGCCCAGCTTCTCCACCTGCCCCTCGCGCACGGCCATGGTGAACGGCTTGATGCGGTGCTCCTGCAGCTTGGCCTCGATCAGTGCGAGGGTCAGCTGCGAGCCCAGGATGGGGATGTCCGGGCGTCGCTTGAGCAGGTACGGGACGGCGCCGATGTGGTCCTCGTGGCCGTGCGTGAGCACGATCGCCACGATGTCGTCCAGGCGGTCCCGGAGGTAGTTGATGTCCGGCAGGATCAGGTCGACACCGGGCTGCGTCTCCTCGGGGAAGAGCACGCCGCAGTCGACCACGAGCAGCTGCCCGTTGATCTCGAACACGGTCATGTTCCGGCCGACCTCGCCGAGCCCGCCCAGCGGAGTGACACGCAGGGTGTCCTTCGCCAGTGCGGGGGGCTTGACAAGGTCAGCGGTGTTCCATCGGGTCATGAGACCCCTTTCGTCTCAGTCGGTCAAAGTGTCCGCAGCCACCGATGTGCTCAGATCCGCACGGATCTGCTCCAGCTCGGCCTGCGTGGGTGCCACGTGCGGAAGCCGCACCGTGTTGTTCGGCAGGCGACCCTGCCACTGAAGAATGGTCTTGGCGGCCACCGCACCCGGCACGCGGGTCATCGTGGCGCGCACGAGCGGGAGCAGCTCCTCGTTGATCCGCCGGGCGGTCTCGAGGTCGGATCCCAGGGCGGCGTCCACCAGGCGGCGGTAGCGGGGGGTGTCCACGTGGGTGGTCACGCCCACGAGCCCGGCGGCTCCCAGCGCGATCCACGGGAGGGTGAGGCCGTCGTCGCCCGAGTAGAAGACGAGGTCCGTCTCCGCCATCACGCGCGCGGCGGCCGTGAAGTCCGCCTTGGCGTCCTTGACGGCCACGATGTTGGGGTGCGCGGCGAGCGAGATCATGGTCTCGGGCTCGATCGGCACCCCGGAGCGGCCCGGGATGTCGTACATCATGATGGGCGTGTCCACCGAGTCCGCGAGGGAGCGGAAGTGCGCCTCGATCCCGGCCTGCGTGGGCTTGTTGTAGTACGGGGTGACCACGAGCAGCCCGTCCATCCCGATCTTCTGCGCCTCCAGGCACAGGTGGCGGGAGTGCTCGGTGTCGTTGGAGCCGGTGCCCCCGAGCAGGGGAACGCGCGATCCCACGGCCTCCTTGACGGCCCGGAAGACCGAGAGGTTCTCCTCGTCGGTCATCGTGGAGTACTCGCCGGTGGTGCCGCAGACCACCAGACCGTCGCAGCCGCCGTCCACGAGCTCCTCCGCCAGGCGCGCCGTGCTCTCGAGGTCCACGGAGCCGTCGTCGTGGAAGACGGTGACCATGGCGGTGAGCAGGGTCCCGAACATGGGCGCGGGGCGGTCGGTCGGCACAGGGGTGCTGTGTTCAGTCATGGTCACAGGTTACCGCCCGGAGCCGACGAGCACCGTCTCGGGGTCCGCCCCGCCGTGCAGCGCGATGGCCGTGCGCATGGCGCCGCGCGCGCGGCGGCCGTCGCCGCTGGCGGAGTAGGCCAGGCTCAGGCGGTACCAGCCGCCCCAGTCCTCGGGACGCGCCTCGACCTCGCGGCGCACGACGTCGAAGCGCTCGTCCGCGGCCTCGCGCACGTAGCGCCCCGAGGCCGTTCGCGGCAGGTCGTCCGCGGGCAGCTCGCCCCTGGCCGCGAGCTCGCGTCCGAGGCGCTGGGTGCGGGCGCCGAAGACGATCTCGCGCACCATCGCCCACGCCCCCACCGCGGGGATCACGAGCATGGCGACCCCGAGCAGCTTCGCGATCCACCCGTCGCTGCCGAGCAGCAGCACGGCCCGCTGGAAGGAGAGCCCCAGGTAGAGGGTGAGCAGTGCCACCATCAGCGCCGCGAGGATCCGGCCCCTGGACCCGACCTCGAGCACGGTGAAGACGCCCGCGAAGGCCAGCATGGCGATCAGCCACGTCTTGGACCCCGCGGAGACGGGCAGCAGCAGCACCGTGAGCACGAGCAGCGCAATCACCGCGGCGCTCCACCAGCGCAGCCCTCCCCGGCGGCCCGCGGCACTCACAGGCCCAGGTCCATGTAGCCGTCGAGACCCACGGTGAGACCGGGGTGCTCCGCGACCGAGCGCACGCCCAGGAGCACGCCGGTCATGAACGACACGCGGTCGAACGAGTCGTGGCGCAGCGTCAGCTGCTCACCGGTGTTGCCGAGCAGCGTCTCCTGGTGCGCCACGAGTCCCTGCAGCCGCACGGAGTGGACGTGCACGCCGGCCACGTCCGCCCCGCGCGCGCCGAGCGGGTCCGACTCCGTGGCGTCCGGGGACGCGCCTCGCCCCGCGCGCTCGCGGGAGCGGCCGACGAGTTCGGCCGTGCGGCTCGCAGTGCCCGACGGCGCGTCGAGCTTGCGCGGGTGGTGCAGCTCCACGATCTCCACGGAGTCGAAGAACGCCGCGGCCAGCTCGGAGAACTTCATGGCGAGCACCGCACCCACGGCGAAGTTCGGGGCGATCAGCACACCTGTGCCCGACGCCTCCGCGAGCTGCTCCCGCAGCTGCGCCAAGGCATCGTCGTCCCAACCCGTGGTGCCCACGACGGCGTGGAGACCATGGGCCACGGCGAAGCGCACGTTCTCCCGCGTGGCGCTCGGAACCGTGAGGTCCACGACCACCTGTGCCCCGGCGTCCACGATCTCCTGGAGGTCGTCCCCGCGGCCGAGCGCAGCCACGAGCTCCAGGTCCGGTGCATCCTCGACGGCGCGCACCGCCTCGGAGCCCATGCGCCCGTTTCGGCCCAGTACGGCAACCTTGATCCGGTCGTTCATGTCCCTACCACCTTTCTCAGTCCTGCGATTCCGACGCGCCCGGGCCGACCACGGTGCGCACCGTGGCGTCCTGCCCCAGCTGCGCCGCGAGCTGCTGCACGTCCTGGGACGTGACGGCGCGGATCCGGCGCAGCGACTCGTCCACGTCCATGAAGTACCCGGTCTTCAGCTCCGCCGAACCCAGCCGGGACATCCGGGAACCTGTGTCCTCCAGCGCGAGCACCGTGGCCCCGCTGACCTGGCCCTCGACCTTCGCGAGCTCCGCGGCGTCCATGCCGTCCTGCGCCAGACGGTCCAGCTCTTCCCGCATGAGCCGGCTCACCTGCTCCACCCGCTCCCGCGTGCACCCGGCGTACATGCCGAAGAACCCGGCGTCCGAGTACGAGCCGGAGAACGAGAACGTGGAGTACGCCAGGCCCTTCTGCTCGCGGATCGTGTGGAACAGCCGTGAGGACATTCCCCCTCCCAGCGCCGCGTTGAGCACGGTCATGGTGAAGCGGCGCCCGTCCCCCACGGGCAGCCCGGAGCCGCCCAGGACCACGTGCGCCTGCTCCACCGGTCGTTCGAACGTGTGCGTGCCCACCAGGGGCCTGGGCTGCGCCACCAGGGTGCGACGCCGCGCACCGGCCGCCGCGGGCTCGTCCGGGTCCCAGCCCGCACGCACCAGCGACTCCCGCACCAGCCGCACCACGTTCTCGTGCTCCAGCCCGCCTGCCACCGTGACCACGAGGTTCTCAGGACGGTAGGCCCCGCGGTAGTGGCGCCACACGGCGTCACGCGTGACACTGCGGATCTCCTCCGGCGTGCCGGCGATCGGCCGCGCGAGCGCGGAGCCGTGGAGCACCTCGGCGTTGAACTGCTCGAACGCGAAGTCCATGGGGTCGTCGCGGTCCATGGCGATCTCCTCGAGGATCACACCGCGCTCGCGGTCGAACTCCTCGGGGTCGAGCACCGCCCCGGTGAACATGTCTGCCAGGACGTCCACCGCCATGGGCAGCTGGTCGGACAGCACCCGTGCGTGGTAGCACGTGTGCTCGTGGGATGTGAATGCGTTGGACTCCCCACCCACCCGGTCGAACGCCTCCGCGATCTCCAGGGCGCTGCGTCGGGACGTGCCTTTGAACAGCAGGTGCTCCAGGAAGTGGGTGGAGCCGAGCATGCCCGGGGCCTCGTCCCGCGAGCCCAGGCTCACCCAGAAGCCCACGGACACCGAGCGCTGCCCGGGCATCCGCTCCGTCAGCACACGGGTGCCGCACGGCAGAACCGTACGGGTGATCACGTCACCCTCGGCGTCGTCGTGCACCACGTGCGTGAAGCCGCGGCCGGGGTCCGGGGTTGGGGATGCCCGAAGGCGGGCGTCCGCGCCGGAGTCGAGCTCCGACGGGTCGCCCGCCTTCAGGGGTAGGTCGACGACAGTCATCGAGTACCGGAGGCCCCCCGCTCAGTTCTCGTCGTCGGTGTCGGCCGGTGCGTCGGAACCGGCGACGACGGGCGAGAGCGAGAGCTTGCCGCGGTCGTCCACCTTGGTGATCTCCACTTGGACCTTCTGGCCCACGGCCAGGACGTCGTCCACCTCGTTGACGCGCTTGTCGTCGTTGAGCTTGCGCATCTCGGAGATGTGCAGCAGACCGTCCTTGCCCGGGGTCAGGGAGATGAACGCACCGAAGGTGGTGGTCTTCACGACCGTGCCCAGGTAGCGCTCCCCCACCTCGGGGACCTGCGGGTTAGCGATCGCGTTGATCGCGGAACGCGCGGCCTCCGCGGACGGACCATCGGTGGCCCCGATGTACACCGTGCCGTCGTCCTCGATGGAGATGTCCGTGCCGGTGTCCTCCTGGATCTGGTTGATCATCTTGCCCTTGGGGCCGATGACCTCGCCGATCTTGGAGACGGGGACCGTCACCGAGATCACGCGCGGCGCGAACTCACTCATCTCGTCCGGGGCGTCGATCGCGGACGTCAGCACGTCCAGGATGTACAGCCGGGCCTCACGAGCCTGGGTCAGCGCGGACGCGAGCACGGAGGCGGGGATGCCGTCGAGCTTGGTGTCCAGCTGGATGGCCGTGACGAACTCCGAGGTGCCAGCCACCTTGAAGTCCATGTCGCCGAGCGCGTCCTCCGCACCCAGGATGTCGGTCAGGGCCGCGTACTGGACTTCACCGTCCACGGTGTCGGAGACCAGACCCATGGCGATGCCCGCCACCGGGGCGCGCAGCGGCACACCGGCGTTGAACAGCGACAGCGTGGCGGCGCAGACCGAGCCCATGGAGGTGGAGCCGTTGGAGCCCAGTGCCTCCGAGACCTGGCGGATCGCGTACGGGAACTCCTCGCGCGTGGGCAACACGGGGGTGATCGCGCGCTCGGCGAGGGCGCCGTGGCCGATCTCGCGGCGCTTGGGCGAACCCACTCGACCGGTCTCGCCCGTGGAGTACGGCGGGAAGTTGTAGTGGTGGATGTAGCGCTTGTGCTTCACCGGGGACAGCGAGTCGATCTGCTGCTCCAGCTTGAGCATGTTCAGCGTGGTGACACCCAGGATCTGGGTCTCGCCGCGCTCGAACAGTGCGGAGCCGTGCACTCGCGGCAGCACGTCCACCTCGGCGCTGAGCTCACGGATGTCCGTGAGGCCGCGGCCGTCGATGCGCACGCCGTCCTTCAGGATCCGCTGGCGCACGGTCTGCTTGGTGAGCGCCTGGTAGGCGCCGTTGATCTCGTCCGCGCGGCCCTCGAAGGCCTTGCCCTCGCCGGCGAGCTCCGCCAGGGTGTCCCGGTGCAGCTCGTCGGTGGCGGCCTCGCGCTCCTGCTTGCCGGCGATCGAGTAGACCTGCGCCATGCGCTCGCCCACGAAGTTCTTCACGGCCTCGGCGGCGTCGTCGCCGAAGCCCCCGAAGCGCGGCAGCTCCATCTCGGGCTTCTTGTTGCGGGCCGCGAGGTCCGCCTGCGCGTCGCACAGGGCCTTGATGAACGGCTTGGAGGCCTCAAGGCCCTCGGCCACGAGCTCCTCGGTGGGGGCGACGGCCCCCTGGCCCTTGACGAGCTCCCACGCGTTGTCGGTGGCCTCCGCCTCGACCATCATGATCGCGACGTCCTCACCGCCGTCCTTGGTGGTCACCACGCGGCCGGCGACCGCCATGTCGAACACGGCGTTCTCCAGCTGGGAGTGCTTGGGGAACGCGATCCACTGGTGGCCGCCGTTCTCCTCGGCCATCAGTGCCATGCGCACACCGCCCACCGGACCCTGGAAGGGCATGCCGGACAGCGTGGTGGACATGGACGCGGCGTTGATCGCCACGGTGTCGTAGATCTCGTCCGGCGCGATGGACATGACCGTGACGACAACCTGCACCTCGTTGCGCAGGCCCTTGCCGAACGCGGGGCGCAGCGGGCGGTCGATCAGACGGCACGTGAGGATCGCGTCCGTGGACGGACGGCCCTCGCGACGGAAGAAGGAACCGGGGATGCGGCCGGCGGCGTACATCCGCTCCTCCACGTCCACGGTCAGCGGGAAGAAGTCGAAGCCCTCCCGGGGGTGCTTGCCCACGGCCGTGGCCGAGAGCATCGAGGTCTCCTCGTCGATGTAGACCATGGCGGAGCCGGCGGCCTGACGGGCGAGACGCCCGGTTTCGAAGCGCACGACGCGCTTTCCGTAGGAGCCGTTGTCGATGACGGCTTCTGCACTCTGGATCTCGGGACCCTCCAAGGGTCACCTCCTGTTTCCTAGGTGGTACGCGCCCCGCGCGACACACCGGTCTTCGATCGAGGCGCTCGCAGCGCGGTGCGTTGCGAAGGCCACTGTCGAGGACCGCGACATGCTGCGCGGACGCGAGGTGTTTTCGTGGTGCGGGTGCGCCCCCGGGGTTCCGGGTGCGCCCGCGTGGCGGCCACCGTGCGGTGGCCCGTGGCAGTGCTCGTCACGAGCAGAGCCGGGGGTGGTGGTTCCCCGCCGCCCTCGGGGAGCGCGGGGAACCTCCGGGTCACATCACTTGCGCAGGCCGAGGCGCTCGATGAGCGCACGGTAGCGGGCGATGTCGGTGCGACGCAGGTAGTCGAGCATGCGACGACGGCGACCCACGAGGCCCATGAGGCCGCGGCGGGTGTGGTGGTCGTGCTTGTGCGTCTTCAGGTGCTCGGTCAGATCGGAGATCCGGCGAGACAGCACGGCAATCTGCACCTCCGGCGAACCGGTGTCACCCTCGTGCGTTGCGTACTCGGTGATGATCTGGTTCTTGATTGCGGCATCAAGTGCCATGGGTAACTCCTCGAGTTAGTACCGTGTCCGCCCGGTGCGTGAGATTCCCGCCCGGGGTCCGGGGCTCGCCCCGGGGCCCGACCACCACGGACCGCAGTCAGACCATTTTCTAGTTTAGCGGACGAGTCAAGCCGGCGCGTCCGCCCCGGTGCGCCCGCTCCGAATGTCTGCCGGAGCTGGAAGAATGGCCGCATGCAGAAGATGAACGTCGAATCATTCAACCTGGACCACCGCACGGTGACGGCACCCTACGTGCGGGTGGCCGACCGCAAGCAGCTGCCGGGCGGTGACACGCTCGTGAAGTACGACGTCCGTTTCACCCAGCCCAACCGGGGTCACCTGGAGATGCCCACCGTGCACTCCATCGAGCACCTCACGGCGGAGCACATGCGCAACCACACGGACGCCCTGATCGACTTCTCCCCCATGGGCTGCCAGACCGGTTTCTACGCGCTGATGCTTGGTGTGGAGACCGAGGAGTTCGAGCGGCTGCTGGAGCTCACCTTCCGGGACATCATGGATGCCACGGAAGTCCCCGCCGCGAACGAGGTGCAGTGCGGATGGGGTCGGAACCACAGCCTGAGCGCGGCGCAGGACGCCGTACGGGGCTTCCTGGCCGAGCGCGCCCACTGGGACGAGGTCACGCGGTGAGCGACGACGCCGCATCCTTCGCCGCGTGCGTCGGCGCCCCCGCGGTGCTCGTCGCCATGCCCGAGGAGGCCGCCCCGTTCCTGGACTCCGCAACCGCCAGGTGCGCCGCACCCCAGCCGATCGGCACGGCCGAGGCCCACGCGCTGGAGCTGGACGGGCGCCCCGTGCTCGTGGTGCGCACCGGGATCGGGCTGGTCAACGCGGCGTCGGCCCTCAGTGTGGTGCTCGAGCTCTTCGACCCCGCCGTCGTGGTCTCCGCCGGCTCGTGCGGGGGGCTGCGCTCGGACGTGAACGTGGGCGACCTCGTGCTCGGCACGGAGTTCCGCTACACGGACGCGGACGCCACGGCCTTCGGCTACGCGCCGGGCCAGGTGCCGGGCATGCCGGCGTCGTACCCGGCGTCGAAGGAACTCGTGGCCGCCGCGAGCGCGCTGCCCGCACCCGAGGGCCGCGTTCTGTGGCGCGGCGAGATGCTCTCCGGGGGGTCCTTCGTGACGGCGCAGAACGTGGGCGCCGCCCGCGAGACGTTCCCCGCGGCGCTGAGCACGGACATGGAGACCACGGCGCTCGCGCAGGTGTGCCACACGCGGGGCCGTGAGTTTACGGCGCTGCGCAGCGTGTCGGACCTGTGCGGTCCGGGCGCCGGGCAGCAGTTCCACATGGAACTCGACGTCGTGGCGCGCACCAGCGCGGACGCCGTCCTGCAGCTGCTGCGGAGCCTGCCCACCGCGTGAGAGCGCACGTTGCGTCGGCAGGTCCCAGCGGTCGGACCGGCGCGAGGAGCGCCGGCACGCGAGAGGGGAGCACGACCAGCCCCGCGGGATACCCTGCGGTGAGCGCCCACCGTGAAGTCGAGGAGAACGAGGAAGAGATGAGCGACGAGAAGACCAAGGATCTCAAGGACGCCGCCCCGGACGTGCCCTGGCACGTGCTGCGGGACGGCAACCGGATCCCCCAGCTGGGCTTCGGCACCTACCCGATGGACGACGCCGAGGCGGAGACGCTGATCCCGGAGGCCGTCTGGCGCGGGTACCGGCTGATCGACACCGCCGTGAACTACGGCAACGAGCGCGGTGTGGGCCAGGGCGTCCGCTACAGCCACGTGCCCCGGGAGGAGCTCTTCCTCACGTCCAAGCTGCCGGGCCGCGACCACGGCACGGACTCCGTGCGGCGGTCGCTGGAGGGCACCCTCGAGCGGCTGGGAACCGACTACCTGGACCTCTACCTCATCCACTGGCCCAACCCGGTCCAGGACCGATACGTGCAGACGTGGCAGGCCATGCTCGAGGCGCGGGAGGAGGGACTCGTGCGTTCCGTGGGCGTGTCCAACTTCCTGCCCGAGCACCTGCAGCGCCTCGAGCGCGAGACCGGTGAGATGCCCGTGGTGAACCAGGTGGAGCTGCACCCCCAGTACCAGCAGGAGGCGCTGCGCCGCTTCCACGAGGAGCACCGGATCCTCACCGAGGCGTGGTCCCCGCTGGGCCGCAAGACGGACCTGCTGCAGAACGAGTGGCTCGCGGAGATCGCCCGCAAGCAGGGCCGCAGCCCCGCCCAGGTCGTGCTGCGCTGGCACGTGCAGTCCGGCATCGTGCCGATCCCCAAGTCCTCGAACACGCAGCGCATGTCGGAGAACATCGACGTCTTCGACTGGGAGCTCACGGACGCGCAGATGGAGCGGCTGCGCATGATGCACACCGGGATCAGCGGGTCGGGCTTCGATCCCTCGGTGCACGAAGAGATGTGACCCGGCGGTGAGCGGGGCCGCGGGGCTCAGTCCGTTCCGCGGCCCTCTGCACCCAGGATCTCTCGCGAGCGGCTGACGTCCTCGCGCATCTGCGCGACCAGGGCTTCGACGCCCCGGTAGGCCACCATGCCGCGAAGGCGCTCCACGAACTCGACGACCACCGTGGAGCCGTAGAGGTCGAAGTCCTCCACCGCCTCCTCCGGACGGTCGATCACGTGGGCCTCCACCTGGCGGGAGACACCGTCGAACGTGGGGTTGGAACCGACCGAGATGGCCGTGGGCCACCGGGTGCCCTCCTCGTCCACGAGCCAGCCGGCGTAGACACCGTCCGCAGGGATGAACCCCGTGGACTCGGGCGCCAGGTTGGCGGTGGGGAAACCGAGTTCGCGTCCCCGCGCGGCGCCGTGGACCACTTCGCCGCGCATGCGGTGGGGTCGCCCGAGCAGCTGCGCGGCCCCGCGCACGTCGCCGACGTCGAGGCACGAGCGCACCCAGGTGGAGGAGCAGCGGCGCTCGGCACGGCGTCCCGCCGGCTGCTCCTGCGGGTCCTCCTCGTCCGGCACGGTGCCGGGGACGTCGTCCACGACCACGACCTCGAAACCGTGCTCCCGGCCGAGCTCGGTGATCGCACTGAGGTCCCCGGTGTTGTCCCGCCCGAGCCGCACGTCCGAGCCGATCACCAGGCACACCGCGCCCAGGGGCTTCACGAGGTAGTCGACCACGAACTGCTGCGGGGTCAGCTCGGAGAACTCCAGGCTGTAGGGCAGCACGAGGACCGCGTCCACACCGGTCTCCTCGAGGGCGTCCAGCTTGTCCTCCGCGCCCATGATCAGACCGGGGTGCGAATCGGGCCTGTGCACGAGGGCCGGATGGGGATCGAAGGTCACGACCACCGACCGCGCGTCGTGGGACCGGGCGACGTCGAGCAGGCGCGCGAAGACCTGCTGGTGCCCGCGGTGGACACCGTCGAAGTTCCCGATGGTCACCACGGAGGGACCGAAACCGGGGGTGACTTCGTCCAGGCTTCTCCAGCGAATCACAGTTCTCCTCGTCGTTCGTCGGGTGCGGGGCGCACCGTCTAGAGCCTACCGCTCGCCGCGGGAGGGCCGCGTCATCCACAGCCACGCGAGGCCCACCACGGGCAGCACGAGCGGCACGTAGCCGTACCCCGCTCCGAAGTCGGACCACACACTGGCCTTGGGGAACAGCTGCGGCTCGAGCATGCTGAGCACTCCCACGCCCAGGACACCCACGAGCTCCGCGGCCACGGCCCACGTGGCCACCCGGTGCCAGCCGGGGCCGGTCTTCGTCAGCGCCACGGTGGCGAGCACGTAGATCGCCGCGGACAGCGTGGAGAGCAGGATCGCCACGGGCGCCACGCTGAACTCGGTGGCCAGCTGGTAGAGCGAGCGCACGCCGGCGGAGAGGGAGAAGATCCCGTACACGACGATCAGCACGCGCCCGAAGCCGGAACTCTTGCGGTCGGTGCGCCGGGTGCGCATCGAGCCGCCGAAACGCTTCTGCAGCGTGGAGTGGGAGGACTCGGGGTCCATGGCCGTCCTTTCGTCACGCGGGCGCCGCGGTCCTGGCGCCACCGGGGTCGATGGGGTCACTGGTAGTACCAGATGAAGTTCATGCGGTAGACCATCACGACCACCACGGGCCCCGCGGCCCCCAGGATCAGCGTGGACCACCGGGAGCGTTCCACGAGGGACCACACGAAGGTCCCCGCCGGGATGAGCAGCGCGGTGAGCAGGTAGCCCCAGTACTCGAGCACGCTGCCGGAGGCGGGCGGGCCGAGCACGGGGAGCAGCAGCGAGCCGACCGCGTAGGCCAGCAGGAACCCCTCGAGCAGCAGCACGGAGCCCTGCGAGTAGTCGTCCGGCGCACGTCCGCGCAGCGCCTGCACCACGCACACCAGGCACGAGAGGGCGCCAAGCACCACGGAGGCCCAGAACCAGCCGTCGTATCCCCACAGCATCAGGACTCCCCCTCCGCGCCGGACTCGTTGCCGGTGGAGGCCTCGGCGGGATCCGTGAAGGTCACGCCCGCGGCGATGCCGAGCACCGACGTCGCGTAGCGCTTCTCGCCTCGACCCCGCTCCTCGGCCAGCGCCACCAGGGTGCCGTCCGGCGCGAAGCAGGCGACGACGCCGTCGCCCGAGTCCCCGGAGCCGGCCAGGGTCTCCCCCGCGGCGGCGATCCTGCGCCCGTGCGAGAGGTCGGTGGCCTGTGCCGCGCTCAGCTCGCGCACGGGGAAGAGGCCGCGGGCGGCGTCGTCCAGGGGCAGGGTGCTCACCGTGTCCCCGGCGCGGACCTGCTCGGCGAGCTCCTCGACGGTGTGGGCCTGCTCGAGCGTGAAGGATCCCACGCGCGTGCGGCGCAGCGCCGTGAGGTGCCCGCCCACCCCGAGCGCCTCGCCCAGGTCCCGGGCCAGGGCACGGATGTACGTTCCGGAGGTGCAGGTCACGGTGGCCGTGACGTCCACCGCCGCGGTGTCCTCCGGCCGGGTGACGGTGTGCACCGTGAACTCCCGCACGGTGACGGGCCGGGCCGCGAGCTCCACGTCCTCGCCCTTGCGGACCCGGGCGTAGGAGCGCTCGCCGTTGACCTTGATGGCGCTCACCGACGAGGGGACCTGCTGGATCTCACCGGTCAGCTCCCCCACCGCAGCGCGGATCTGCTCCTCCGTGAGGGCCTCGAGCCGCTCGGGCGGGGCCTGGCGCACGATGTCGCCCTCGGCGTCGTCGGTGACCGTAGCCGCCCCCAGGCGGATGGTGGTCTCGTAGGTCTTGTCCGCGCCCGTGACGTAGGTCAGCAGCTTGGTGGCCTTCTCCACCCCGAGCACGAGCACGCCCGACGCGGCGGGGTCCAGCGTGCCCGCGTGGCCCACCTTCCGCGTGCCCGCCAGGCGGCGCATCCGTGAGACCACGTCGTGGGAGGTCCAGCCGAGCGGCTTGTCCACGACGACGAGCCCGGCGACCCTCGGGAGAGAGGGGGCCGGGCTCGGGACGTCTTCTCGCGCTGTCACCGGGTTCAGTCCTGCGACCGGCTCTCGGGGGCGACGTCGTCCTGCGCCTCGTCCTCGGAGGTGCGGTAGGCGTCCTCCCCAGCGGCGTACTGCGCGCCCTCGGCCTGCTCGGCCACGCGGGCGTCCTGCTCGCGGGCGGTGCGCAGCAGCGACTCCAGCCGCTCGGCGTCGGCCGGGATCTCGTCCGCGACGAAGGTCAGCGTGGGCGTGAGGCGCGCGGTGATGTTCTTGCCCACCTCAGAGCGCAGGATGCCCTTCGCTGACTCCAGGGCGCGGGCGGTCTCCTCGCGCTGCGTCTCGTCCCCGTACACGGTGTAGTACACGGTGGCGTGCTGCAGGTCGTTGGTGACGCGGGCGTCCGTGACCGTCACGAAACCGACCCGCGGGTCCTTGATGCGGCGTTCGAGTGCCTGGGCCACGATCACCTTGATGCGATCGGCCAGGCGGGCGGCGCGTGCGGCGTCGGCCATGGTGGTGCTCCTCGTCCTCGGGCGACGCCGCGGCGTCGCACAGTCGTGGGGTGGCCTCGCCAGGGCGGGGACCACCCGGAACGGCCCGCCCGTGAGGCGCGGACCGCGGGACGCGGCCGGGCACCCGGAAGTCCGAGCACCCGGCCGCGCGGATCCGCCCGCCCCGGTCCCCAGAGGACCGGAGCGGGCGGGAGAACCTGTCAGTCGCGCGGCTTCTCGCGCATCTCCCAGGTCTCGATGATGTCACCCTCGTGGATGTCGTTGAAGGAGCCGAGTCCGATACCGCACTCGTAGCCCTCACGCACCTCGGTGGCGTCATCCTTGAAGCGGCGCAGCGAGTCGATGGTCAGGTTGTCCTGTACCACGCTGCCGTCGCGCACCAGGCGGGCCTTGCCGTTGCGGCGCACGACGCCCTTGGTGATGTAGGCACCGGCGATGTTGCCCCACTTGGAGGAGCGGAACACCTCGCGGATCTCGGCGGTGCCGAGCTCCACCTCCTCGTACTCCGGCTTGAGCATGCCCTTCAGCGCGCTCTCGACGTCGTCGATCGCGTTGTAGATGACGGAGTAGAACTTCATCTCCACGCCCTCGCGCTCGGCGAGGTCCGTGACGCGCTCCGCGGGACGCACGTTGAAGCCGATGATCACGGCGTTGTCCACCGTGGCCAGGTTCACGTCGTTCTGCGTGATGGCACCCACACCGCGGTGGATCACGCGCAGCTGGACCTCCTCGCCCACGTCGATCTTGAGCAGCGAGTCCTCGAGCGCCTCCACGGCACCGGACACGTCACCCTTGATGATGAGGTTGAGGGTGTCGATCTTGCCCTCGGCCACGGCCTCGTCGAAGGACTCGAGCGTGATGCGCTTGCGGCGCTTCGCCAGTGCGGCGTTGCGGTCCGCGGCCTCACGCTTCTCGGCGATCTGACGGGCGGTGCGCTCCTCCTGCGTGGACAGGAAGGTGTCACCGGCGCGCGGCACGGTGGACAGACCCAGGACCTGCACCGGGCTGGACGGCAGCGCCGCCTCGACCGTGCTTCCCGTGTCGTCGAACATCGCACGAACGCGACCGTAGGCCGCACCGGCGACGATCGAGTCGCCCACCTTCAGCGTGCCGGACTGCACCAGCACGGTGCACACCGCGCCGCGGCCCTTGTCCAGGTTGGCCTCGATGGCCACGCCGCGGGCGTTTTTGTCCGGGTTGGCCTGCAGCTCCAGGGCACCGTCCGCGGTGAGCACGATGGCGTCCAGGAGGTCCTCGATGTTGAGGCTCTCGCGGGCGGAGACGTCCACGAACATGGTGTCGCCGCCGTACTCCTCGGGCACGAGACCGTACTCGGTGAGCTGACCGCGGATCTTCTCCGGGTTGGCGTCCGGCTTGTCCACCTTGTTGACCGCGACCACGATCGGCACGTTCGCCGCCTGGGCGTGGTTCAGCGCCTCCACGGTCTGCGGCATGACGCCGTCGTCCGCGGCGACCACCAGCACGGCGATGTCCGTGACCTGGGCACCACGGGCACGCATGGCGGTGAACGCCTCGTGACCGGGGGTGTCGATGAACGTGATGAGCCGCTCCTGGCCCTCCACCTCCGTGGCGATCTGGTACGCACCGATGTGCTGGGTGATGCCGCCGGCCTCGCCCTCGATCACCTTGGTGTTGCGGATCGCGTCCAGCAGACGGGTCTTGCCGTGGTCCACGTGGCCCATGACCGTGACGACCGGGGGACGCGGTGCGAGGACGTCCTCGCCCTCCGCCTCCAGCTCGGCGTCGAGGTCGATGTCGAAGGACTCGAGCAGCTCGCGCTCCTCGTCCTCCGGGGAGACCACCTGGATCTGGTAGCCGAGCTCGGCACCCAGCAGCTGGAACGTCTCCTCGTCGAGGGACTGCGTCTGCGTGGCCATCTCACCCAGGTGGATGAGCACGGTCACCAGCGACGCCGGGTTCGCGTTGATCTTCTCCGCGAAGTCCATCAGGGACGCGCCGCGGCGCAGGCGCACCACGGTGCTGCCGTCGCCGTGGGGAACCGACACGCCGCCGACGGCGGGTGCCGAC